>DUVY01000221.1 GCA_012840805.1 Clostridiales bacterium
CACAATTCAAGAAGTTGAATTTAGGGATATTAGACAGAATGGTGTTGGTCGACTTCAATTCTACAGCAGAGAATTTAGCAATCTTTTGGGCGGAGGAAATAATGTATGGACTTTCGATAAGGAAATTGACCGCAAGACTAAAGAAAATCACTGTATGGGAAACTCCAAACAACAAGGTAACTTACTTAATTGATTAAGATAATAGCCTGTGTCTTAATTGGCACAGGCTAATTCATAGGAGGAAGAAAATGAAGGGTAGATTTGAACGATATGGAAATGAGTTAGGTAAGTTGGTTGATAACAAGCAGAAAGCATACGGAGATAGCATTACAAAGACGGGGAAAATCCTGCATAGTTTTCTCGCCGATTATGATGTAGGAGATGGAAACTATCTAATCCCAAAAAAGCTAATAGACCATTTAGGGTTGTTGGTTAGAATTATTGATAAGCAGAACAGGATAATCAGTAATCCAGAAGGGGACTTAATGGGGGAAACACCATACAAAGATATAGCAGGATATGGATTATTAGGAAGTCTGCTTATAGGAGGAGAGAAGGAATGAAGTTTACAGTAGTAGAAATATTTCGTTCGGTGCAGGGTGAAGGATTAGATGTAGGAAGGGAATGTATCTTTATAAGGTTTTCTGGTTGTAATAGAAACTGTATTTGGTGCTTTACGGAAAATACAGAAATAGCCACTCCTAATGGAGTAAGAAAAATTAAGGATATTAAGATTGGAGATAAGGTATTTAGTTATGACGGGAAAAATATAGTAGAAGACGAGGTAACGAATACCTTTAAAAGAAAAGCAGATAGAGAAGAAATGCTAAGGATAACTCACGAAAGACCTAATGGTGCTAAGTCTATTCTGAAAACTTATGTTACAGAGAACCATAGATTTTATGTAAAAGGTGAGTGGGTAGAAGCAAAAGATTTAAGGATTGGTGATGAGATATATAGCTTTGATTATCTACGATGGAAAATGGTAAATGACAATCCAATGAGTAATCCCGAGGTGGCTAAGAGAATGGGAGATACTGTTAGAGGTAGACCAAGCTATGAAAGAACAATGGAGCATAGATTAAAACAGAGGGAAATGAAGTTAGGAGAAAAGAACCCAAGATATAAGGGTGGACGCAGACCGGGGTATTTAAAGCTATGGAATAAGACACGGAAAGAGGCACTAGAAAGGGATAAATATACTTGCCAAGAATGTGGTAGTACAGAGAGGTTGGAAGTTCACCATATAATTCCATACTTAGAGAGTGAGGATAACTCTTTAGAGAACTTAGTAACTCTATGTAAAACTTGTCATCTAAGAGTTGAAAACGAACTAATCTTTCATAATGGCGTAAAAGTGCTAGGCATAGAAAGATTAAGCGAAAGGCAGATGGCTAGGTGGGGAAATAAAGATACCGTAGATGTATATAACTTTGAAACAAAGAATCATAACTATATTGCCAATAGTATGTTAGTGCATAACTGTGACACCGATTGGAGTAAAGGGGAGGTAAAAACCCTTCAAGAGTTACTAAAGGAAATAGAGGAATTTAATTGTTCCTATGTAGTATTAACTGGCGGAGAGCCGATGCTTCAAGAGGGAATAAAGGCATTGACTACAGCATTGTTCTCTAAAG
>DUVY01000038.1 GCA_012840805.1 Clostridiales bacterium
AAGCCGATAAATCGCAATATTGAAAACATAATTCACTTTGTCGGTTTCGTCTTTTTGATCGGTCTGATTATTTTAATTGATTTGTTAAAGTTTATAAAGTAAAATGTTTTTATGACCAAAAAAATTAATATAGGCGGCGTGGTAATTGGCGGCGGCTACCCTATAGCCATACAGTCAATGACCAACACAAAGACTTCGGATATTGACAGAACGGTTTTGCAGATTCAAAATCTCGCATTGGCGGGCTGTCATATCGCGCGAATGGCTGTAACTGATCAAAAAGACGCGCAATCCATAAAAACCATAAAACAAAAAGTTAAAATGCCGCTTGTGGCGGATATTCAATTTGATTACAGGCTTGCGATAGCTTCTATTGAAAATGGCATAGACAAAATCCGCATTAATCCGGGCAATATAGGCAATAAAGAAAAAGTAAAAGCGATAATAGATAGCGCCAAGGCGCACAAGGTTCCTATAAGAGTGGGCGTCAACAGCGGTTCAATAGAAAAAGAGTTGTTACGAGAATATGGCAGAACGGCGCAAGCTTTGGCGCAAAGCGCTCTAAAGAGCGTCAGTCTTTTGGAAAGTTTTGGTTTTTATGACATTGTAGTATCCGTAAAGTCTTCCGAAGTCAAGACAATGATAGACGCTTGCAGGATAATTAACAAAAGCTGTCAATATCCGCAGCACCTAGGAGTGACGGAAGCGGGGCTTTTTGAGAGCGCGATTATAAAATCCGCAATCGGAATAGGCTCTTTGCTAATAGACAATATAGGGGATACCATTCGCGTTTCGGTTACCGGCGACCCCGTTGACGAAATAAAAGCCGCAAAATTAATATTAAGATATTCAGGCAAAGACAAAAACTTTGTGGAAATCGTTTCTTGCCCAACATGCGCTAGATGTAATGTTGATTTGTATAACTTAGCGACTCAAGCCCAAGAAAGACTTAGTCATATTGCCAAACCCGTAAAAATCGCTATAATGGGATGCGCGGTCAACGGTCCGGGCGAAGCCAAGGGCGCGGATTTTGGCATTACAGGGGGCAACGGCAAAGGTCTTATTTTTGAAAAAGGCAAATTAATCAAAACGGTGAATGAAAACGACCTAATTGACGAGTTGGTCAAAAAAGTAGAAGAGTTCGCTCAAAATCTTTAATACTTAATAGAGTTATAATCAAGAGGGATATAATATTGGATAAACTTATAGAAGAAATTATTAAGATTAATCCTGCTTTTAAATATTTAAGGCTAAACACGCTGACATATTTTGCGGTGAGCGGTCATTGCAAAATAGAATTTTTATATCCCGATGAAGAGCCGTTTTTGACAAACGCGAAAAAATCTTTCGCTCAAATAAGAAAAATCGCAAGACAACTTACAGGTATAGAAACATATTGCGAATTTCATAAGGCTAACGCTTCCATCGAAAATGTGCTTTTGTCCGTTCAAACATTAGTTAAATCAGAGCTTAATATTAATAATTTTTTGTTAAAAAATATTGAAATTCAAAACGGCAAGCCCAAAAAAGTCATAGTTAATATTGAAGAATTATATTATGATTACGCTTTGACAAAGCAGCTTGATAAACTTCTTGAAGAAAAGCTATCGGACACATATTGTGCAGATTTTGATGTTCAATTAACCAAGATTGATTCTAAAGTTGATTTGGAAGAAATTCTAAAGACCGAGCCTATAAAAGTCGTTAAAAAAATCAACAAAAGGCTTATACATCCGATAAGCGTTGACCACTTGATTGGAAAAAAAATAACCGAGCCCGCGATTTACATAAAAGATCTCAATCTTTATTACGAGCAAGATGTGATTATTTGCGGCGTAATTAAAGGCCTGAAAAGAGCCACCTACAAATCCAAAAAAAATCCCGAAAGCGATAAAGAAAAAGTTTATTATAAATTTAGCTTAGAAGATTTTACGGGTCTAGTCAATTGCGTTTATTTTGCCTATAGTTCGTCCGTTCAAAAAGCTGATACGCTAAGGGACGGGGCTGAGATAATACTGCAAGGCAAAGTCAAGCAGGGCAAGAATATGCTAGAAGTTATCGCGCGTTCGATAAGCTATTGCGAAATACCTAAAGATCTTGTTGAGATTAAGCATCGCAACCCTGTTCCTGAAAAATACGAATTAATATTTCCCGAAGATATAAAAATAACCGAACAGGCAAACTTTCTTATCAAAGACGAAATATCCGAACATATCAAAAAAAATATATATGTGGTATTTGACCTAGAAACCACAGGTATCGGCGAAAACGACCGCATAACAGAAATAGCGGCCGTAAAGATAATAGACGGCAAAATTTGTCAATTATTTACCACGCTTATAAATCCAAATATGAAAATACCATCCGATGTCACAAAACTTACAGGCATTACTAACGAGATGGTATCTATGAGTCCGACATTTGAACAAATCGCTGGGGATTTTTATAAGTTTTGCCACAACGCTATTTTGGTTGGGCATAATATAACTGATTTTGATTTGCCTTTTTTAAGTCGTTATTCTGACATAACGCACTATTACTATGACGAGCACAAAGTTGAGGATACGCTGCATATAGCGCAAGATAAATTAAAAGGCAAAATATCTAATTTTAAGCTTTCAACAATTGCCAAATATTTTAATATTAATAATGTCATGGCGCATAGAGCGCAATTTGACGCTTTGACAACCGCCAAGGTCTTTTTAGAGCTTTCCAAACTGCCATAATTATTTAAAAAAGTTTGCATCATAGAGAAATTTTTGTTATAATAATCACAACACTATATTGATGACTAAACTAAGAGTGGGTATCTTCCCACTCTTGTTGTTTGAGGGGAATTAAAAATGGATATTACGACTAAGGTCCAAAACGCCATTGCTAAGACCATTGAAGATCTAGGTTATGAGCTTGTGGAAGTGACTTACAAATATCAGCATAAGGCATGGCAACTGACTGTTTTTATTCACAAGACCGAGGGAATAGCTTTGTCTGATTGCGAAAAAGTCCATTACGCTATAGACGGAATTTTGGACGAACTTGACCCAACCAACGGCGCGCCCTATAATCTTAATGTTTCGTCGCTTGGATTGGACAGACCGATGACTACCGATAAAGATTATAACCGTAATCTTAACAAAGAAGTAGAAGTCAATCTAAAAAACCCTATTGACAAAAAAAATGTCATAGAAGGATTTCTAAAAGGCTTTGACGAACAGTCTGTTTTGGTTGAGGAATTAAAAACAAAAAAAGAATACAAGCTTGAAAGAGATAACATCAAGCTTATGACATTATTAATAAAGTTTTGATAATTAAGGAGAAATTTAGATGATCAACAAAGATTTCTTTCTGGCGCTAGATGAGTTGGAAGCCAGCAAAAAGATAAAAAAAGAAGCCTTTTTGGAAGCGTTAGAGAGCGCTTTGGTTTCGGCATACAAAAGACATTACGGCGAAGCCAACTCTATTCAAGTTAAGCTAAATCCCGCGCGTAACACTATCAGGATTTTCGCTTATAAGACAGTGGTAGAAAATGTAATCAACAAAGACAAAGAGGTGTCTTTGGAAGAAGCGCGACAAATAAAAAAGACCGCCAAAATAGGCGATATAATAAGCAAAGAAATAACGCCCAAGGAATTTGGGCGCATAGCGGCCCAAACCGCGAAGCAAGTCGTTACCCAAAAGCTAAGGGATATGGAGACACAAATAGCTTATGAAGAGCTTGCTGAAAAAGAAGACGAATTGACGGTATGCGTAATAAGGCGAATTGAGGGTAAAAATGTTTATGTTGATCTAGGGAAATTAGAAGCTGTTATGCTGCCGTCAGACCAAATACCCGATGAAAGATATAATGTCAATGACAAAATCAAAGTATATGTAAAAAAGGTCAAAGTTGGTCCAAAAGGCCCGCAGATTATGGTGTCACGTTCTTGCGAAGGCTTTGTAAAAAGATTGTTTGAGCAAGAAGTGCCCGAAATAGCGGCGGGCTTGGTAGTAATAAAAAACATTGTCCGCGAAGCTGGATACCGCACAAAAATAGCGGTGTACTCCGAGGATTCTTCTATCGACCCTGTCGGCGCTTGCGTGGGCAATAGGGGAATGCGAATTAATACTATTGTCGCCGAATTAAACGGCGAAAAAATTGATGTTATACCTTGGTGCTCGGATACATTAGAATACATCGCTAGAGCCCTAAGCCCCGCAAAAGTTTTGATGGTGCAAGTCAATGACGAGGACCGCACCGCCAAAGTAATTGTTCCCGACGATAAGTTGTCTTTGGCGATCGGAAAAAGAGGACAGAACGCTCGGCTTGCCGTAAGACTTACAGGTTGGAAGATTGATGTAAAATCTTTGAGCGCTAGTCAAAACATGGAAGAGTTTAAAGAAATAGAGGAGCATATACCCGAAGAAGATTTTGAGTTAGAAGACTTTAAGGCGGATTTGGGAGAATTGTAAAAATGAAAGTTCCTATCAGAACTTGTGTAGCGTGCAGACAGCCTCAACCCAAAAAGCAATTATTAAGGGTTGTAAAAACGCCCCAAGGCGAGATAAAGCTTGACTCTACGGGTCGCGCTAACGGGCGCGGAGCGTATATCTGCAATAGGGCGCAATGCGTTCAAGACGCTGTCAAAAAGAAACTATTTAATAGAAATTTTAAAATGAATATAGACGATTCAGTTTACACAAGACTGTTAGAAGAATACAATGAACAAAAACAAAATTGACACATATATTAGATTCGCTATAAAAAGCCGAAAAATAATACACGGCTTAGACAAGATAAAATTACGGACTAAACAGATAAAGATCATTATAGCTGACAAGACATTGTCCGATAACTCTTTGGAAAAAACCAAAATATTAAGCGATAGATTTAGAATACCTTTAATATTAAGCGAGGATGACTTGAATCATATATTAAACACTATTAATTGCAAGATTATAGGCATAACCGACGAGAGTTTGTCTAAGGCGATTTTGGACAATCTCGGCAACGGTTATTATTTGGCGGAGGGAGAATTAAATGGCAGAAATTAAAAAAACAGAAGAAAGCGTTGATAAGATAAAGTTGCTCGCAAGTTTAAAAGAAGAGAAAAACTTGCCCAAATTATTTAATGTTCTAAGAGAACAAAAAAAGCGGCTTGATCTTATAGCGCGCGCTTTAGACGATATTAACCGCAAAAAAGAGGAACAAGCTCTAGCCGAAATGCTAGCGCAACAGCGCGAGCAAGAAGAGCTTTTAGCTCAGCAAGAATCTATAAAAGAACAAGATATAAAAGCCGATACGCAGACTGTTTCGCCTGAAAAAATTGACGAGCGTCAGCAAGCCGGTGAAGCGACCCAAAAACAAGAAGCTGTTGCCCACACAAAAGAACAAAAACAGGCAAAACCGCTCAAGCAAAAAGAACAACCAAAAGCCAAAACAAGACAGGAAAAACCTCAAGAAACCAAAGCCCAAATTCCTGCCGACAAGCCTAGCTTAGTAGATGCAAAACCAAGCGCGCCTGTGGCGCCTGTGTCTATTTCTTCGCCGACCAAACAAAAAAGCCATGACAAAAAAGACAAAAAATTTGAAGAGAAAAAAAGCATGAACAAGCGCACTTTAATAAGGCGCGGCTTTATTGACGATAGATTTGATGACGACGATTATAGTCCTAGACATAGAAAACCTAAGGCTAAGAAAACGCCCAAAAAACAAATTACTCCTATCAAGATAGAAAAGGCGGTTATTACCACCGATAACTTAACGGTCAAAATGCTGTCCGAAAAAATTGGCGTTCCCGCCCAAGATATACTCAAAAAACTTATGATTTTGGGCGTTATGACCACTATAAACGGAGTAGTTGACTTTGATACTATGGAATTGGTCGCCGATGAGTTTGGCGTTAAACTAGAAAAGAAAATAGAAAAAACCAAAGAAGAAGTATTATCCGAATCCGTTTTGGAAGAAGATAATCCTGAAGATTTGGTAGAACGCCCCGCCATAGTAACGGTTATGGGCCATGTGGATCACGGCAAGACATCGCTTCTTGACGCCATAAGAAAAACCAATGTCATAGAAGGCGAGGCAGGGGGCATTACTCAACATATAGGCGCTTATACTGTCAATGTAAGGGACAAGAAGATTACCTTTATTGATACGCCGGGTCACGAGGCGTTTACCGCGATGCGCGCGCGCGGCGCGAAGGTAACGGATATCGCGATAATAGTTGTCGCGGTTGACGACGGCGTAATGCCTCAAACAGCTGAGGCGATTAACCACGCAAAAGCGGCAAATGTTCCCATAATAATCGCTATCAACAAAATAGACAAACCAAATACCAATCCACAAAGGATATTAGAGCAATTAACCGCGCATGAAGTGCTTTGCGAGGCGTGGGGCGGCGATTCTCCCGCTGTAGAGATTTCGGCCAAAACGGGCAAAAACATTGATAAACTTTTAGACACGATTTTGGATGTTGCCGAACTTCACGAATTTAAGGCAAATCCCAACAGAAAAGGATACGGAACGATAATTGAAGCCAAGCTAGACAAATCTAGAGGTCCTGTCGCCAATATCATAGTCCAAAATGGAACATTAAGAGTGGGCGACGCAATTGTTTCGGGCGTTACTTACGGTCATGTGCGGGCAATGCAAGACGACAAGGGCAGAAACATAAAAGAAGCAGGTCCTTCTATGCCCGTATCAGTTTTGGGCTTTTCCGAAGTGCCCGAGGCGGGAGAGCATATCTATGTTGTAGAAGACGAAAAACTCGCGAAACAAGTTGTATCAGAAAGAATTACCAAGCAAAGAACAGCCGAAAGCGCTGTAAGCAATATTGTCACTTTGAGCGATGTGTTTAACAAGATAAGCGAAGGTAAGATGAAAGACCTCAACTTAATTATAAAAGCCGATGTTCAAGGCTCTGTTGAAGCTTTGAAAGAGTCTTTGAGCAAATTAAGCAATGAAGAGGTTAAGGTCAATACTATTCATTGCGGAGTGGGCGCGGTCAAAAAGACCGATGTTATGCTTGCAGAAGCGTCCAACGCGATAATTATAGGCTTTAATGTGCGCGCCGATGCCGAAAGCAAACAATTAGCCGAGAGCTCGGGCGTTGATATAAGATATTATCGTATAATATACGACGCGATTGACGATATCAACGCGGCTATTAAAGGAATGCTTACCCCTAAGTTTGAAGAAATTGTCAATGGTCAATGCGAAGTGCGCAACGTATTTAAGATTACGGGCGCGGGCATAGTAGCGGGTTGTTATGTTACCAGCGGCAAGATATTGCGAAACAGCAATGTAAGAGTATTAAGAGATAATACCGTTGTTTATGACAGCACGATCGGCTCTTTAAAGCGAATTAAAGACGACGTCAAAGAAGTGGCTACGGGTTATGAATGCGGCGTTACTATCAGCGGTTTTTCCGACTTTAAGGTTGGAGATGTTTTGGAATCATACACTTTGGAGAAGATAGAATAAATGGCAAATATAAGAATTAAACGTATTAATTCTGAAATTCAGCGGAACTTGAGCGAAATACTTAACAAGCTCAAAAATCCAGCCATAACCGTTATGATAAGCGTTACTAGGGTTGAAACGACTAAGGATTTGAAGCATAGCAAAATTTGGCTTAGTTTTTACGGAACAAAAGAACAATGCGATAGCGCTTATCAAGCTGTTTTACGCAGCAACGGCTATATCAGACGCGAACTTGCTTCTTTGATGAAAGACTTGCGCGTTATGCCTGAGCTGCACTTTTTGTATGACGATTCACAAGAATATTCGCAAAAGATAAACGAGCTTATTGAGCAAATTAACACAGGGAAAAATGATGATCAATCTTAAAGGAACTAAGAAAATAGCGTTATTCACCCATATTCGACCCGATGGAGATGCTTTGGGCTCTATGAACGGGCTTGCGTTGGCGCTAAGAAAAAAAGGCATTGAGGTTGACTGCTATTGCGATTCAGAAATCCCTAGCTTACTTAGCTTTTTACCAAACGCCGGTAGTATTCAAAACGGCGCGTTAAATAATTATTACGATATGATGATATCGGTTGATTGCGCCGATGAATTTCGTTTAGGAAAATATAAAGATATTTATTTAAAGCACGCTAACACGGTTAATATTGACCACCATATGACTAATACAAGTTACGCCAAACATAATATAATAAAGAATTTGTCAAGCAGTTGCGAGCTAGTGTTTGAAGTAATAAAATCTTTGAATATAAAAATGGACGATGAGATTGCGCTTAATCTTTATGTGGGCACTGTTACAGATACGGGACATTTTACTCAAGCCAACACGACAAGCGGGGCGCATTTGGCGGCCGCCGAATTAATCAAATATAATATTGACATAGAAGATTTATCACAAAAACTATTCAAAGAAATTTCCAAAGAAAAGTTAATGCTTATCAAAGATTGCATAACATATATGCGTTTTTTTAGTTTGGACAGAATATCTTTTATTGGAATTAATCAAGATATGTTACAAAAATACAATCTAGATATAAACGAAACCGAAGGCATAATCAATTATGCCATTAATATTCAAGGCGTAATGATAGGCATTTGTCTGACAGAAAGCGCGAAAAACACGTATAAAGTAAGCCTAAGGTCCAAAAAAGGCGTCAATATCGCGGATATCGCGGCGATGTTTGGCGGAGGCGGGCATTTGCAAGCGGCGGGTTTTATGATTAACGGCTGCTACGAAGATGTTGTCGAGCGCATAATAAAAGAATGCGAAAAGGCGCTTGAGCTTGTATGACAGGTTTTGTTAATTTTTTGAAGCCACCCAAAATGTCTTCCGCGCAAGCTGTGGCTATTATCAAGAAGCTAAGTTCAGGCCAAAAATGCGGGCATATGGGAACTTTGGACCCGTTCGCTTGCGGCGTATTGCCAATCGCGCTTGGCAGAGCGACCAAACTATTTGACTATTTTATCCGTCAACCAAAAACATACCGCGCTGTTTTTAAATTTGGCGTTGAGACCAACACCTTGGATTTGGACGGCATTGTTACTAAAAAAGATGACAAGAAAATTATGTTGGAGCAAATAAAAGCAATTTTGCCTGAATTTTTGGGGATTATTTCGCAAGAGCCGCCCAAATACAGCGCAAAAAGGATTAACGGCAAAAGAGCGTATGAGCTGGCAAGAAGCGGTCAAGAAGTGAATTTGAAACCTACCCCCGTAAAAATTTATAATATATCGGCGCAAGATTTGGGCGATAATGAGTTTATTTTTGATATTTGCTGTTCGGGCGGCACATATATTAGAAGTCTTTGCAGAGACATAGCTTACAAGCTTGGGACATGCTCCGTTATGACCTGTCTTATTAGACAAGCTTCGGGCAATTTTGATATTACGAACGCAAAAACGCTTGATGAACTGGAGAAAGATTTTGATATAATAGGTTGCCAAGATGTTTTGAAAGATTTTAATAAATGCGTAATACAAGACCAAAAAAATTATGTTTTGGCACTCAACGGCGCTGACTTTAAGGCAATGACTAACTCAAACAAAACACAAGACTTAGCTTTTTATTATAATGATAAGCTATTAGGAATAGGACAAAAAACAACAGATGATTTTTATAAAATAAAAATCAGATTAATATAAACGAACGCTAATGATAGTTTATGATTTTGGACAAAAAATAAATAAAGAAATAGCCATCGCTCTTGGTTTTTTTGATAGCGTGCATATAGGTCATAGAGCCGTTATCAGTAAAGCCATTCAATACGCTCAAGACAATAGCATAAAAAGCGCGGTAATAACTTATTCAAATAATCCTTTTGAGGCTTTAGGCGAGTATCAAAAACTTATTTTCACATTTGAAGAAAGGATAAAAAAATTCAAACAATTAGGCGTTGATATTGTTATCGCCCAAAAATTTGACAAGACTTTTATGCGAAAAGATAAAACAGAATTTATTGACGAATTACTCAACGCCTATAACATAAAATATACTGTTTGCGGTCAAGATTATCGTTTTGGCGAGGGCGGTCAAGGCGATGTAGATTATCTTAATAATTATCTTCAAAAGCGCAATATTAGATTTGAAGTTTTGGATTTTATCAAAGAAAACAATTTGAAAGTTTCAAGCACTAACATAAGAAAATTGATTGAAACAGGAGATATGAAAAAAGCCCAAAAGCTATTGGGCGAGCCGTTTTGTATAACAGGCGTAGTAATAAGCGGCAAGGGATGCGGCAAATCATTGGGGATTCCTACCGTCAATCTTGATTTTCTTCCCGATAAAGTCCGACCGCGCCAAGGCGTTTATATAACTAAGACAATATTTGACGTTCAAAGTTTTTTATCAATAACAAATATAGGCTCAAAACCGACATTTTCGGATAATCGTGAAAATATAGAAACGTATATTTTGGACTATGACGGCGATTTATATAATCGCGAAATCAAGATTGAGTTTTATGATTTTTTGAGACCAACCAAAAGTTTTCAAACCAAAGAGCAGCTTATTAACCAGATAAATTATGACATACAAGCCGCAAAAGAATATACTTTTTAGGAGTAAAATTAATGATACGATTTGGACCGGCGGGCAATTCAAAAAGTTTTTATAACGAGGGATTAAAGCATACGCATCAAGCGCCAAAATGGCTCAAAGAAAGAGGACTTAACGCCTTTGAGTATTCATTCGGCCGTGGCGTTAGAATGTCCGACGAAACGGCTAAAACAATAGGGCGCGAGATGAAAGAATACGATATAGAAATGAGCGTGCACGCGCCTTATTATATCAACCTTGCCAATGAAGACGATAAAAAAGCTCAAAACTCTTTTAATTATATAATACAGTCATTAGAAAAACTAAAACTTATGGGCGGAATAAGATGTATTATGCATAGCGGTTCGTTATCGGGCGCGGACAGAAAAGATGCTTTGACCCGAGTATATAAAAGAATGGACGAACTTTTGAATATCTTGAACAAAAAAGACTTAGACTCTATGATATTATGTCCCGAAACTATGGGCAAATACAGCCAAATCGGCACTGTTGAGGAGATTTGCGCGTTATGCACGCTACATCCTATGTTGATACCTTGCCTTGATTTTGGGCATATTAACTCATATATGCAAGGCGCGCTAAAGACAAAGGACGATTACAAAAGACAAATTGACATTGTTTTTGAAATGTTAAAGGAAGAAAAAGCCAAATATATACATATTCATTTTTCCAAAATCAAATACGGCCCCGCCGGCGAAATTCATCATTTTAATTTTTCCGACCCCGAAAGCGATCAATATGGACCGTCTTTTGAGCCTTTGGCTGAAGTTTTACATGAGTATAAAATGTCGCCTGTAATTATCAGCGAATCTACGGACCATATGGCTGAAGACGCTATGACGATGAAATATATATATATGAAAAACTCTTTTGATAAAGCCGAAGATTGTGATAAAATAGAAAAATCAGAGGTGTAAGATGAAAAATACCCAAGCATTATTTGACGACTCTATAGACTGTTATTTTATAACCAGCCAAGAAAATAGGTTTTACTTTTCGGGTTTAAAAACATCTTTTGGCGGCATAATTTTAACTCAAAACCAAAAGTATTACATAACGGATTTTAGATATCAATATGCGGCAAAAGAAGCCTTGCCCGATTGGGAATTAAAATTTGTTAAATTTTCAGAATTTTATAATACCGTAAGAAGCATTTTGCAGGACTTAAGAGTTAAGACCGTGGCGTTTGAGGATAAATTTATAACTTATTCGGACTTTTTGAAGTTATCAGATATTTTAACGGGCTTTGAGTTAGTTCCAGGTTCGGATATGATTGAAACTTGTCGTATGGTTAAGACCGAAGAAGAAATCCAATTTATCGCCACAGCGCAACAAATTACCGAAAAAGCTCTGAATGCGACCATAGAGCGCCTCAAACCAAAAATGAGCGAACGGGATGTTTGCGCCGAAATTATCTATAATATGTATCTAAACGGCGCTGATGGTTTAAGTTTTGAGCCAATAGTGGCTATGGGCGTCAACACTTCCCAACCGCACCATAGCTTTTCGGATTATAGGCTAGAAAAAGACGACCTTATTACAATAGACATAGGCTGCAAATATAAAGGCTACTGTTCGGATATGACACGAACATTTACTTTAGGCGAGCCTGATAAAAAACTTGAGGAAATTTATAACATTGTAAAAAAGGCGCAAGAATACGCTCTGTCAAGCATCAAAGCTGGCATGACAGGGCATGAAGCGGATTCTTTCGCCCGAGAATATATAACTGCCAATGGATACGGCGAGCTATTTGGGCATGGGCTTGGGCATTCGGTAGGGCTTTTTGTTCACGAAAATCCGCGCCTTGGCGTAGGTTCTAATACAGTGCTAAAAGAAAATATGGTTGTAACAATCGAGCCGGGCATTTATTTGCAAGGTTTGGGCGGAGTCAGGATAGAAGACCTAGTAGTCATTAAAAATGACGGCGTTGAGAACTTGACTCATTTTACAAAAAATTTGAGAATTTAAGGAGGATTTTTTATGATATCGGCAGGCGAATTTCGCAAGGGTAGCACATTTGAGATGGACGGCAAAGTATATGTGGTGGTTGACTTTCAGCATGTAAAACCCGGCAAAGGCGCGGCTTTTGTAAGAACCAAGATAAGAAATGTCATAACAGGGCAAATTCTTGAAACTACATTCAGCCCTACTGACAAATATCCTGTCGCGGTTATCGAGCGCAAAGAAATGCAATACTCTTATAATGACGGCGATTTGTATTATTTTATGGATATGCAAACATATGAGCAACTTCCTCTTAACCGCGAACAAGTGGAAGAAGCCCTTAATTTTATTAAGGAAGAATCTATGGTTTTTATCTATTTTTACAAAGGTCAACCTTTTTCTGTTGAGCCGCCCAATTTTGTGGAGCTTGAAGTGACATTTACGGAGCCGGGCATCCAAGGCGACACAGCGAAAGCTGGCAACAAGCCCGCGACTCTTGAAACAGGCTATTCCATTATGGTGCCTTTATTTATTAACCAAGGCGACATAATCCGCGTTGATACTCGCGACGGAACATATATAGAGCGTATTAATAAATAATTATATTTTGAGGGGGAAATAATACTTTTAAAATAGAAATAGGGCAAACAAAGCCTGAAAATTTTTCTATAACCTATCAAGGTCAATACGATATCTTTTCCCATTATGAATTTGCGGCGGGTATCCCTCACGCGCTTTTCGCGATATCTACGCTCAAAGAACATGATTTGCCCAATATAGCCTTTCATTCTTGGAGTTGTTTTCAAGGCGACAAAGACGGATATTTTGCAATTTTGAGCGGACTAGGGACGCATACGCATACCTATCAAAATATCTTAAGAACAAAAGAGTTTTGTATTAATTTTTTGTCTTTACGCTATTATGATAATATAATAAAAACCATACATAATAATCATTTGGATAAAGACGAATTTTTGATAGGCGGATTTACTCAAGAAAAGGCGTCGATTGTAAGTTGCCCCAGAATAGCTCAAAGCTTTTTGTCATTTGAATGCAAATGCGAAAAAGTTATGGATATTTCAGGCGCGGGGATAAACGCTTTGGTAATAGGGCGAGTAGTCAATATGGCTTGCCAAAAAGAATACGCTCTAGGGCTTGACAAAAAATATACCAAAGAAGGTTTTATGTATAACATTCATTCTCCCAAAAATCTGTTTACAGGTGAAGACGATTATACAGCCATCGCGGCCTTAAAACCTGTAAAAATTATTAAAGAATAGATATATAAAAATATAATATTTTTTACTAACAACTTCAAAAAATTGAAGTTGTTTTTTTATTGCTTGTCCTAACATATTTTATAAAAAATTTTAATATTAATATTTAGAGATAACTTATAGGACAAGTATATGATAGAAAAAATTTTGCCCGAGTTTTTGACGGATATTCTAAAAAACAAATTGGACTATAACTATGTTTACGAAATACGAATAAGAAGCCAGTTGCCCATCATCGTAAATTATGGCGGAAGATATTATTATCTCAATTCTGAAGGCGTAGGGGGACGCGATGACGGCAGCATCGTAACAGACCGCAAAATGCTGGAGGCAATTATTTATAGGGCGGCCGATTATTCTATGTATGCGGTTAATAACCAGTTAAAGCATTCTTTTATTACCGTAACAGGCGGAATAAGAATAGGTATATGCGGCGAATTAGTCATTGAAGACCAAAAAATCAAAAGCGTAAAAAATTTTACCTCGCTTGTTATTAGAATCCCGCACGAAGTTAACAATTGCGCATTGACAGCTTATCACTTCATCGCGCAAGACGAAATATATAACTCATTGATAATCTCGCCGCCGGGTTGCGGCAAGACTACATTTTTGAGAGATATAGCGAGACTTCTTTCCCAAAGCGATTTTATAAGAAACACGCTTATTATTGACGAACGATACGAAATAGCCTCTTGTTACAATGGCATACCTCAGCTAAATGTGGGGAAATTTACCGATGTGATAAGCAACTGCGACAAACTATATGGATTTGAGCAAGGAATAAGGGCGATGAAGCCCGATGTAATTATTACCGACGAACTTGCCAATCAAAGCGATTTGGACGCTGTAATATACGCGGCGGGTTGCGGCGTAAAGATTATCGCATCGGCGCACGCATATGACCATACCGACCTTATTAATAAACCGGGTTTTGATAATATTATCAAAAAAAGATTGTTTGAAAGATTTGTCGTTTTATCCAACAAAAGAGGACCGGGAACATACGAAGGCGTATATGATAATCAATTTAATAAAATTTATATACCATAAGGAAATTTATGTGGTTTTTAAAATTAATTAGTTTTTTGGCAATGACAGGCGGTGGCGCGTATTTAGGTCATAAAAAAAGCAGCTATTATAAAATTAGAGAAAAAATATTAAACGAAATAATCAGGTTATGCGACATCATGATCAACGATATTACATATTTTCAACCAACAGTCCAAGAAATGCTAAAAAACCGCCTCAATAATTTCAGCGCGCTTGCGTCGTCGTTATCTAATTATATTGATTTGCTAGAAAATAACGAGGTCATTAGTATTGAAGCATTAAAAAACAAAATTGCCAAAGGACCGTTGACCGAAGATGAGTTTATCCTCTTTATACAATTATTAGACATTTTAGGAAAAAGCGATTCCCATTCTCAAAGGGGAGGAATAACAAGCATAAAAGAGGCATTTTTGATAAAGCACCAAATAGCTTTGGAAGAGTGCTAAAAATACGGGGGATTGTATTTTAAATTGGGCGTTTTGGGAGGCTTGGCGGCGGGAGTGATAATTTTATGACCCATTATTATGCCTATTAAGAAAAATCATGCGCCAATTATTTTATAACAGCCCAAAAGGAATGTGCAATGCAGATAGGGGTAGAAATAATATTTAGAATAGCGGCAATAGGTATTTTAACCGCGGTAGTGACTCAAATATTAAAAAAAGCCGAAAAAGACGAGATAGCTACATTGGTCACGCTAGCGGGACTTGTTATTGTGCTGCTTATGGTTATTAATATGATAAGCCAACTTTTTGACGCGGTAAAACAGCTTTTTAATTTATACAGGGTATTAAAAATTACATGGATATAATCAAAATCATAGCGATAGGCTTTACTTCTGCAGTCACATATTCATTACTCAAAGAAAATAAGCCTGAAATTGCGTATTTGGCGTTGTTAGCGGGATCGGTAATTGTCTTTATGATAGTTATTGACATGCTGGTTAAAATTGTGTCAACTATTAACGGACTAGCGCAAAAGACAGGGCTGAATATATCTATAATCGCTAGTATTCTTAAGATAATTGGCATAGGATATTTGACGGAGTTTGCGGCGGGGATTTGCGAAGATATGGGCGCAAAGAGCATGTCGGACAAGGTATTATTTGGGGGAAAGGTAATAATTATGTTTTTGAGTTTGCCAATAATTGTCGCTTTGATAGAGTTAATTATTGCCATATTGCCATAAAATGAAAATCAAATCATATAAAAACCAAATAAAGTTATTAATTTTAGCGGCTTTATTTTTGCTGATTTTTTGGACAAGCATTTGCCCTTGTTATGTATTGTCCAAAGAAATGACCGAAGAAGAAGCCGGACAGAAATTACAAGAATCAATAGATGAGCAACTAAACAGTATGGATTTTTGGGAATTAGAACAGTTAATTAACTCTATGGACGAAAACCAAAAAAAAATATTTGGCGGCTCAAGTTTTTTGGATAGAATAAGGCAATTGCTTGACGGGAAATACAAAAGCAACAATATTTTCAGCGCGATTTTTTTTCTGTTAATTGGCGATATAACTTTGTTTTTGCCTTTATTAGCTACCATAATAGGCATTTCGGTTTTGTGTTCTATTTTGAGCAATCTTCAGTTTAATTCATCCAACAAAGGCGTGAGCAATGTAATATATTTTGCGTGTTACGGCGTTGTGATTTTGTCTGTTTCGGTATCTGTTTTTTATTTGATAACGCTGACCAAAACGGCAGTCCAGTCTATGCAAAACCAAATAAATTTAATTTTTCCCATTTTATTAGGGGTGCTGACAGCTATAGGCGGAACCACTTCGGTAGCGGTTTATCAGCCTATGGTCAGCGTGTTGTCCGTTGTGATAACTCAACTTATGGTTAATATCATATTGCCATTATTTATTTTCGGATATGTGTTTAATATTATTGGCAATTTATCGTCCACTTTAAAATTAAACAAGTTTAGCGCGTTTACTTCCAGCCTTTCAAAATGGTTCATAGGAATTGTTTTTACGGTATTTACGGCTTTTTTATCAATACAGGGCATAACGGCGTCCGTGCATGACGGAGTTTCTATAAGGACGGCAAAATTCGCCATAAGCCATTATATACCTATAATCGGAGGATATTTGTCGGACGGTTTTAACTTAATTATGGCTGGAAGCGTGCTTATAAAAAACGCTGTAGGGGTTGCGGGATTGTTTTTGTTAGCGTCAACCGTGTTAGCGCCTGTAATTAAGATAGCGATAATGATGTTGACTTTGAAGCTTACAGCGGCGATTTTGGAGCCTTTGGCGCCTCAAGGATTTTCTGACTTTGTGAGCGGCGCCGCAAAAAGTATCTCTATGCTTATCGCAATAATCTTAAGCGTAGCATTTATGTATTTTATAATGCTGTTGCTTGTGGTTTGCACGGGCAATTTTATATGGGGGTAAGGATTGATGAGCATGATATCAAAATGGATAATGGGCGTTGTAGGCGCTGCGGTTTTGTGCTTGCTTGTTGATTTGATAATGCCCGAAGGAAGCACAAAAAAACACATAAGAAGCATTATGGCGATAATTACGTTGTTTATTATTTTGTCGCCTTTGCCCTCGTTGCTTAACCAAAATTGGGAAATTGATAATATTTTTGGAAGCAATAATATAAAGCCTGATAATAGAATAGTTGATAATGTTCATACCCAGCAGATAACTCTTTTGGAAGAATCTTTGGAAAACAAATTAAGCGAAGACGGATATAACGACTCAAAAGTGATAATATCAGCCTATTCAAAAGAGAATGTAATAAAAATCAAGGCTGTCAGCGTTGATTTATCGCTGTGCGGCGTAACCGCATCTGATTACGAAAAAGTAAAACAAAAGGTCCAAATTTATCTTGACGATAATAATATCTTGGTGGTTGTCTATGGATAAAAAAATCATAAAGCAAGTTTATGTATCAAGTTATCAAAAAAACGATAGTCAAATACCGAACAACAACTCAGCGCCTTTTAAATCAAATAATTTGGATCGCCCAAAACAAGATATAGCTTCTTTACCCAATGAAAAAATACAACAAAGCCAAAACGATATAAAACAATCCAATTCAGCACAAATTTTATTGACTGACAGCAGTTTTTCAAGCACGCAAGACAAAACCAAAACCAACAAAAAACCATCTAAAATATTAGATAAAATCGTCCAAAAAATAAAGAGCATAAAAAATTTTGAAATTTATATTGCCTTGATATTTGTAATAATTGTTTTATTTATATATTTTGGCTCTAACTTTTCATGTTCTTCAGACAAAAAGGCCAAAGATGAAGAAACATATCAATCAGCTTATGATTATTGCCAGCATGTCGAAAAAAAGCTTTCAAAGATTTTGTCGTCTATAAAAAACGCAGGTAGAGTTGACGTTATGATTACCTTTGAAAGCACGCCTGAGAGAGTAATCGCTTATATAACTAGTTCATCTTCTAACATTTCAAGCGGCGGCAACGGCGTATATAATGAAAACACCTCCAACACTTCAAGCCCTCAAGTTATTTATGTAAAAGGCGATCAGATCCCGCTGATATTAAAAGAAGTGTCGCCCAAAGTCATAGGCGTTGTGATTGTGGCTGAAGGCGGGGACGATATAAAAGTCAAACTGGATATAATCAACGCTGTTTCGGTTTTGCTTGACTTAAATGCCGATCAAATAAAAGTATTAACCATGAATAAAGAGTAATTGTCGCTAATAAATATAATATATACAAAATAATTGGAGGAAAATTTCTTAATGCTTAGCAAAAAAAAGAAAATATTTATATTAGCAGGCATGCTTGTGTTATTGATTATAACCGGGGTATTAAATGTCGTTTTAAATCAAACCACAAAGCACAACGACCCTACGCCTGTGGCGGCAGGCAACTTTTTTGACACATTTAGAAGCGATAGATTAGAAACACGCAGTCAGACCATAGTGTATCTAGACGCGATTATCAACAGCCCGGCTTCAAGCCAAGAAGACATCTCGGCGGCTCAAGCTGAAAAACTCAAAATCGCTACCGCAATGGAGCAAGAGTTAGTCATAGAAGGGCTTATAAAAGCGCAGGGATTTGAAGACTGTGTGGTAACCACAGGGGCGAAAATCAATGTAATTGTGCAAGCGCAGTCGCTCACAGAAGACGAATTAATTCAAATTTTATACATTGTAACGGAAGAGACAGGAAAACACCCTTCAGAAGTCGAGGTGATTCCTATATCATAAATTAACAAACCCTTGTGTTTATAATTGATATATGCTAAAATGTTTATACCAATGATTAGGAGCAAAAATGAGCGGCAAAAACCTGCAACAAGACCGCACAGGTAGCGCCATTTACGGCAAAAATGTAATTTTGTCTATCATTACGCTTGCGACCAAAGAGATAACAGGCGTAGTATCCTTGCAGGGCAGGGGCGTAAAAATTGATATTGATGAAGACAATAACATTTTTGTCGATGTATTTATAAAAATTCTTTACGGGCATAGCGTTGCGGATGTCGCTTTTCGTGTGCAAGAAAACATAAAGCGAAGCGTTGAAACAATGTCCGTTTATAGAGTTAAAAATATCAATGTAAATGTCTTGGAAGTGGGTTTTGAAGAGGAAGTTTAACATTAGATGAGCCAGGCCTTCATAATACTTATTTATGAAGGCTACTCTAAACGGAGGAATTTGTGAAAAGACCTATAGAGAAAATATTAATTATTCTCAATTCATTAATAGGTTTGATATTTATTGGTAGCGTAGTCATATCCAAAATACCGCTGTTTAAACTGAATATATTGGACAAATATTTCAGCCTTGATTTCTTAAACGGCTGGATTTTGATTTCCGCCTATATTTTGGCGGGCATATTTTTGGTTATCAGCGTCTTGCTGATAGCAAACAGACCAAAATTTTCTAATAATTCTATCTATGTTTATGGCGATGTTTCCGCAAAAGTTTCATCCAGCGACATCAAAAAAATCGCCAAAACAATAGCCAAAGAGACCGAAGGCGTCAAGTCCGCCAAAATAGAAATCCAATTAGGCGAGTTTGGCAATTGTCTGGCGCTTAATATGAAGATTCAAGACGGCTATGATTTTCAATCTTTAGTCGCCAAAATGCGTCCGCGATTAGAAGAGGCGATTACTAATAGTTTAGGAATAAAATTTCCTTCTTATAAGTTTGCGGACGGCAATGTATTGTTCGAGTTTGGGGCGCCTTACGCTGGCGTGGGCATCGATTTGGAAACTTCCGAACAAAAATCCGAGACTACCTTATATGAAGAACCCGAAAAAGTTGACACTCTTGAAAGAGTTTATGAAGACCCTTATGACGATCTGGAACAATCCATACAAAAAGATATTTATCCCGAAGTTGATTTTACGCCCGAACAGCTTGATAATATTGACGAGCGACCTGTCATAGAAGAAGAGCCACTTTTGGAACCTGAAGAATATTCAATACCCTATACCGATTCAACTAGAAAAATGGGCGCAAGAGAATCAAGACCTACAGAGTTTGAGGATATATTTGGACCCAAGCCCGCTCCCAAGAAAACTCCGTCTCATTACAAATCTTTTGAGCAAGATGAGTTTGGGCAACAAGAAAAGCAAGCTCCTTTTCAAGCTGCTTACGAGAATATCAATAGAGAAATTCAAAAACAAACAATTTCTCCGACAAGTTCTTTTGACATGAGAGAACCCTCAAGATCTGAAAAAATAGCGCCTCAACCTCAAATGCCGAGGCAGGCGCAGCCTAATGTTCAAAACATAAGACAAACTCAACAACAGCAACAATCTCTTCAAAGCTATGAGCAACAATCACGACCGGCTCAACAAGCCACTCAAAGCGCGTTTAGAAGACCTTATCCTCAAAGACCTATGGGCGTGCGACCTACTACTCAAAGTTCAAGTATGCCTATTAATCAAACCGCAACCACCGCTCAACAGGGCGTTGCGGGCAAAAGACCTTCCCAAAGACCAAGCGGGACAAGAATATCCAAAGAAGACATATACGCTAAGATCAACGCAATATTAAATAAATACTCTAAGCTGGACGACGATAATAACCAATGAGCAGAATACAAGCCCGAGAAAAAGCTTTTTTATTGATTTTTGAATATCTTTTTCATCGCAATAAAAGTGAGATAACCCTGAACAATATCGTTCAGGATTTATCATTTACAGACGATGACAGGCAATATATCAAAACCGTATATGAAGGCGTGATAGCCAATTACGAAAGATTAGAAAACATTATAGCGCAATATTCCGAAGGATTTGCGATTAATAGAATATTCAGGATTGATTTGGGTATTTTGCTTTTGGCGTTGTATGAGTTGCTTTATATGGACGATATTCCGGTATCGGTAACATGTAATGAAGCGGTCAATCTTACCAAAGCATATTCTACCGAAAAGAGCCCGTCGTATGTCAATGGAATCTTGGCCAATATAATAAAAAAAGAAGGTATAAATAAATGAGCGCCTTTATTTTAGACGGAAAAGCTATTGCGGCTGCAATAAAACAAGAAATCAAAGACGAGATTGAGTCAAAAAACATCAAATGCGGGCTTGCGGTTGTTTTGGTAGGAGATGACGAGGCAAGCAAAGTATATGTCAAAAACAAAATCAAAGCTTGTTCTCAAACGGGCATTAAGTCTTACGCCTATTATCTTCAGCCCACAGCTGAAGAAAATGAATTATTGCAACTTATTGACGCGCTCAACAATGATTCAAATATTCACGGAATATTAGTCCAATTGCCGCTTCCTTCCCATATCAGCCCGAATAAAGTCATATCGGCGATTAACCCTAAAAAAGATGTTGACGGTTTTTGCGCTCAAAATATGGGCAAATTGTTTTTGGGCGAGACAGACATGCTTGCGCCTTGCACGCCTTCAGGGATTATAGAAATTTTGAAAAGAAGCAATATAGAAATCAGCGGCAAAAACGCTGTTATTGTAGGCAGAAGCAATATTGTGGGCAAGCCTATAGCTTTGATGATGCTTAGAGAAAACGCTACTGTAACAATAACTCACAGCAAAACAAAAGATTTAAAGTCTATTACGTCTTTGGCGGATATTTTGATTGTTGCAGCGGGCAAGCGAGAATTAATTGACGCATCTATGGTAAAAAAAGGCGCGGTAGTAGTAGATGTGGGCATTCACAGAACCGAACAAGGTCTAAAGGGCGATGTAAAATTTGACGAAGCGTCAAAAATAGCGCAGGCTATAACTCCCGTTCCGGGCGGAGTGGGGCCTATGACTATTGCTATGCTACTCAAAAATACTTTAAAAGCCGCTAAAGACCTTTTGGAAATACAATGAGAACATACAGCGTTTTTCAAGTAACTTCATATCTTAAAAATGTTATTGACAGCGAAGAGCTTTTAAAAAATATAATTATCTGCGGAGAAATCAGTAATTTTAAAGTAACAGGTCCAAACGCGTATTTTACTTTAAAAGACGAGCAAGCTCAGATTCCTTGTGTATTTTTTGAATATGTTCCTCAATTTTTGATAAAAGAAGGCGATAAAGTATATTGCCAAGGCTCTCCCTCGTTTTATATAAGAGGCGGTAGGTTAAGTTTTATCGTAAATAAAATTGATGTCGCGGGCGAAGGCGAAGAATATCTCAAACTTTTAAGACTCAAAGAAAAACTCAAAAATGAGGGTTTGTTTGATTTAAAGATCCCGTTTCCAAAACATATAAAAAAAATAGGCGTTATAACCAGCGCGGAAGGCGCGGCTATTTATGATATTATAAGCGTTGTCCAAAGAAGAGACAAAAGCGTCAATATAGCGGTTTATCCTGTGAGAGTTCAGGGCATAGGCGCGGAATATGAGATTGTGGACGCGATAAAACAACTTGAAAATTATGAATCAATAGATTGTATTTTGGTTGCGAGAGGGGGAGGATCTTACGAGGACCTTTCAGCGTTTAATACTGAAGAAGTCGCGAGAGCTGTGGCTATGTGCAAAAAATTTGTGGTTTCGGCTGTTGGGCACGAAACGGATTATACGCTTTGCGACTTCTCTGCGGATTTGAGAGCGCCGACTCCCAGCGCAGCTGCCGAAGTATTAACCAAAAACACTCAAGAAATAGTTAATAATATCAAACAAAAAATAAAATACCTTGCTAAATCTTTGTCTGAGTTTTATAGCTATAATTACACAAAATTAAATTATAGTTTTTTAAGGCTTGGTTCGGCTGCAGAAAGCAAATTATATCGTATTCGCGACAAAATTTTAAGCAAAGTTAATAAGCTTCAAAGCATTTCATTTTTTAATGATAAGCATAATCTATATAATCAAGCATTTTCAAGACTAAAATCAAACAACCCAAAAAAAATATTATCTTTGGGTTACGCAAAAGTATATAAAGACGGAAAAAGCGTTAACTCCGCTCGCGATGTTCGCAAAGGCGATGAAGTCACAATGTTCTTTAAAGACGGAAAAGTTAACGCGGACATATTATAATATAATCAAAAGGCGGTTATAAAAAAACTATGAAATTTGAAGAAGCAATGGACAATCTCAATTCCATTATCGAAAAGCTTGAGAATAAAGACACTCAATTAGATGAGGGGATTGAGTTGTATCAAAAAGGCTTAGAGCTCGCGAGGCTTTGTTTAAGTTCGTTAGAGGAGGCAAAAGGCAAGATTACTCTTATCAAAAAAGAGTTTTCAAAATTGACCGAGGAGCCTTTTGGGCAAGAGTAATATTATGGTTATACTTTGGGATGGTTTTGAAAAAGATTTTAGGGAATTTGAGCAATACCAAAAACTATATTTTTTGGAGCATTTCGGATCAGATGATTTTTCTAATATAACAGGTTATAGCCTTATAGACATAGGCGGCAAACGCATTCGTCCGTTATTGTTAATAAAAATCGCGCAATGCTCTAACGCGACCGATATCGAAACCGCTTATAAATTAGGGATTGCGCTTGAGTGCATTCATACTTATTCGCTTATTCACGATGATTTGCCGTGTATGGATAATGACAAATATAGGCGCGGTTTTTTGAGCGCTCACGCCAAATATGGCGAGGCTTTGGCGATTTTGAGCGGCGACGCTTTGCTTAATTTTGCTTATGAGACTATATTAGATAACGATTTATCCCAAACTCATATTTTAAACGCCGCAAGGTTAATTAGCCGATTTGCCGGGAATAAGGGAATGATAAAAGGTCAAGTTTTGGATATGGATTTGACAAAGGACAAATCGCCCGACCAAAAGCAAAACATATATGACATTTATCTTAACAAAACCGCGGCGTTATTTAGAGCGGCGATTAACGCCGGCGCGATATTAGGCAATGTTAGCGATAACGAATTAAAATGTCTTGACAGCTTTGCCCAAAATTTTGGAATTTATTATCAGATATTAGACGATATAAACGATTTTGAGTCTGAAGAAGATAAATTGACATATCCTAAGATATTTGGGCTTGAACAGGCTTTGAGTATGGCGCAAGAATACAAAAAACAAGCTCAAAATTGCTTAAAAGATTTGGAAAATAAATATCATTTTTTGGAACAGTTTTTATCTAAATTAAAATTTTAAAAGTATCATTTACTATATATTGTTAATATATATTTATAAACTTGCGTTTGAAATTAATATATTTATATGCTATAATAAAATCAGTTTAGAGGTGCAGTATCCTAGTCAGGATCTGTCAATCGAAGACGAAGTTAAAAGGTCGTCAGAGGCATATCGATGAAGCTTCTTGTGATGGCTTCCGTTGCCCAAACGGGGGCTGTTGCTGGAAGATAGGATAGTGGGCGTTCTGTAACGGCATACAGAGTCCGACCCAATATCCGTTGAGGTCACCTAAGGTAGCAAAGTTAGATTTTGTTACTTTTTGTGAATTAAACCTGCTATGCGGTAGAAATGCTGTGTACAGTGTAGCCAGCCTTGAGTGTTGCGGGCGGATTCGAGGATCTACATTTGATTAAGCTGGCCAACTTATTCAAATGATTGCCTTATGAAACCCGTGATGCAAAAGAGGATAAGATTGATAGTGAATGTTAAAGGAAAGCTTCTAGGCTGCAAACCAGGCATATTAAGGATTATAGTGTGAACTAATAGGCGATTCAGTTTTCCGTCTGGCAACAACGGAATGCGAGGTTTAAAAGGAAACTGTCTCTTCGGCAACGAGAGGTACCGCGCAGGGAAATCCTACTGAACCTTAAGTCGCAAGGTTTACTTAATATGCCACCTCTAACAACTTAAAATATTTCTTATATAGGACGGCGAAATATATGTAGCTTACACTATTTTTAGTTGAGTAGTCATATATTTCGCCGTCCAAATAGTAATACTAAGTAAATAAAAAGGTTTTTATAAGTGGAAGAAGACGATAGTAACCTTAAAACCATAACGCCAAAAAAACAAAACGATATCGATCAAAGACAAAAAAAGAAAACAAAAAAAAACGGGCCAAGATATTGGTCTTTGAAAGCTTTTTTTATAACTATATTGCTTTCGGTAATATTTAATATATTGTCATCAATAGCGATGACGGGCGCCGGTATTGCGGTAATAGTATCTGTAATAATAGTTTTGATAATTATAGGCGCTATATTTGACATGATAGGAATGGCAGTAGCGTCTTGCGATGAAAAACCTTTTTACGCTATGGCGGCAAAAAAGGTCAAAGGCGCTAAGGTCAGTTTAAAACTAATAAAAAACAGCGATATAGTAGGAAGCGTATGCTCGGACATTATTGGCGATATTTGCAATATTATAAGCGGAACGGCGAGCGCGTCGCTTATACTAATAATCACCATTAATTCCGATAGTTTAATAAAATCTATTATTTCTATAGCGATCGGCGCTGTTGTGGCAGCCGTAACCGTAGGATTGAAAGCTGTATTTAAGAAATTCGCTGTAACAAAGAGCATTGAAATCGTATCAGCAGTTGGAAAAATGTTGTCGGTTTTTTCTCGCTGATAAAAATGGAAAAAAATATTATGCCGATAATTGATAAAATAAAAGACCCAAACGATGTAAGATTATTATCCCTGCCTCAATTGCGTCAATTAAGCGAGGAAATCAGAAAATATTTGATTGAAACCATATCAATTACAGGCGGGCATCTTGCGTCAAATTTGGGCGTTGTCGAATTGACTTTGGCATTATATTATGTGTTTGAACCGCCCAAAGATAAATTTATTTGGGATGTGGGGCATCAAGCTTATGTTCACAAAATTTTGACAGGCCGCAAAGAGCAATTAAATTTAATTCGCTCATTAGGCGGTATCAGCGGATTTCCAAGCATAGAAGAAAGCAAGTATGATGTTTTTAACACAGGGCACGCGAGCACCTCAATCTCGGCGGGACTTGGTTTGGCGCGCGCTAGAGACTTAAAAAATGAAGACTATAAAATCATCTCTATAATAGGCGACGGCGCATTGACCGGGGGAATGGCATTTGAGGCGCTAAATGATTTGGGCGTGTCAAAAACCAAAATGATAATAGTTCTTAACGATAACAATATGTCTATTTCACCCAATATTGGCGGCATTAATAATTATTTGTCTAAAATAAGAGTCAGCAAAAAATACGCCGCATTAAAATTTAAAACTCAAAAAATTATCAATCAATTGCCTATTATAGGAAAACCCTTAATTGATGTATTGGAAAAAGTAAGAAACAACCTAAAGTTCGCTCTTGTAAGCGGAAAGATGTTTGAGCAGTTTGGGCTAAAATATATTGGTCCGATAGACGGGCATAGTTTGGAAGACTTGATAGACTTTTTGTCCCATGTAAAAAATCTTGACGAGCCTGTTTTGTTACATGTTGTTACCCAAAAAGGCAAAGGATTGCCATGCGCAGAAAAAAACCCTACCGAATATCACGGCGTAAATTCCGCTAATAACAATGGCAACGGGCATTCGTTTTCAAAGACATTGGGACAAACGCTGAGTCTTTTGGCGGATGAAAACCAATCAATTGTGGCAATTACCGCGGCAATGGCGGATGGCACAGGTCTTGAGGTTTTCAAGGACAAACATAATGACAGATTTTTTGATGTGGCGATTTGCGAATCTCACGCTGTTACTATGGCGGCTGGTTTGGCAATTTCAGGTTTAAAACCATATGTCGCTATTTATTCTACGTTCTTGCAGCGAAGTTTTGACCAAATTTTACATGATGTATGCCTTATGAAGCTGCCTGTCACTTTTTGTATTGATAGGGCGGGCGTTGTGGGCGCGGACGGCGTCACGCATCAAGGCATATATGACTTATCTTATTTGTCCTTGATGCCTGACATTACTATAATCTCGCCCAAAGATATACAAGAGTTTAAAATGATGTTAAAATGGTCTTTGGACTATAATAAGCCCTTAGCGATAAGATATCCTAAAGACAGCGTTTTGGAGTTTGATGTACATACCCCCATTGAATACGGCAAATGGGAAATTATCAATTCTTGCCAGTCCAATATTTATATAATAGCTACAGGCGGACGTATGTTAAAACTAGGCATTGAAACATCAAAAATATTTAAAAACCATAAAATCAATATTATTAACGCGCGGTTTATTAAACCTCTAGATTATGTTTTTTTAGATAACTTAGCTGATAATTCTTATATTATTACTATGGAAGATAATGTTCTTCACGGCGGCTTAGGGATGTCTATAGCTAATTATTTATTAAAACGGAACAAAAAATTTAAAATAAAGCATATCGCTATGCCAGAAAAGGTTACGATTATAGGAGAAATAGAAGAAGTTTTTAAAAAACTTGGCTTAACGCCCCAAAAACTATCAAAAGAAATATCTGATTTTATCCAATAATTTTTAATATTTTTTCATTGTTGACCAAAGAATAACGGCAATTTGAACGGGCGCACCCAGAATGAAAATTAACCAAATTTTATATTCAAAAAATTGCAAATAAAAACTAGCCAGCGCGCTCCAAACTAATATAGATATAAACCAGAAAGTGTATTTTCTCTTACCCCAAATACTATTAAAAACTATCGCAACAATCATAGAAAAAGGTATGGCCCAGATAAATACTTGCCAGAAATTATATTCAAATATCAAATTAGAATACACGAAAATAATAGTAGCCAAAAACCATACCAAAGATATCGCCAAAAGCGAGATTGTAAGTTTGTTTTCGCGCTCTTTTTTGGTCATAAAAGCGCGTTTTTCTTGCATAGAACCTTCTCTAATAAGATACTCAAAAGATACGCCGTATAAATCAGCTATTTGGCATAATACATCAATATCAGGCATTGTTTCGCCTTGTTCCCATCTAGAAATAGCCTTGTCGGAGTAATTAAGTTTTTCGCCTAATTCCATTTGAGTTAATTTATGAAATTTTCTTAATTCTACAAGATTTTTCGCGATAATTTGTTTTACAGACTTCATAACAATAATTATATAGAATAATCTTATATTTTTCAAGTTATTTTCTCTTAATTCTATTATTTGTAGAGTTGCATTTTATGGTGAATTATATTAGAATGCAATCTCAGGTTATGTCCAAAAAGTGTATAGTTTTACCAACGATATTATCTTGACTTTAATTATAAGCCCTCTTTAAACTAGTATTGTTCTTATTATTTTTTTATAGAGGTTTTATAATGATTAACACACTTTTGGATTTATCGTTTTATGCTTTTTTGGCGCTTTGTGTTCTTTTAATTATTTATTACATCCCAAGATTGCGAGGATGGTTTGCTTCTTTCAAAACGCAAAAAAGACTTTATAATAACAAAAAAAATAACATAGCCATATTGATACCCGCTCGCGATGAAAGCAAAGTAATAGGACAACTTCTAGCAAGTATAAATAATCAAACATATCCCAAAAAACATTTTGGCGTCCATATTATTGTCAAAGAACACGACGACCCTACGATAGAATTAGCCAAACAAGTTAACGGCGTGATTCATATCGCTCCTAATCAAACATGCAAAGGTGATGCTTTGGATGTATGCCTAAAAGAATTATTGGCGCATAATCCAGACAAATATGACGCTTATTTGATAATTGACGCCGATTGTATGTTGACAGATACATTCTTAGAAGAAATGAACAACGCTCTCGCAAGCGGCAAACAGGTCATTCAAGGAAAAAAAATCGTCAAAAATTATCATATTAAAGATAAAAAGGCCAATAGCTTAGCAAGTAGCTGCAATGGCCTTATTTGGACAATCATTGACGATATGGGCAACAGATATAAAGCAGACAATAACATTACCCAAATGACTATTGGGACAGGATTGATGTTAAGAAGCGATGTTATAAAAATGCTAGGCGGCTGGCCCTATAAAAAGACATTGACGGAAGATATTGAGTTAATGTTTGATTGCATGGTCAAAAAGATAAGCACTTATTATTATTCTTACGCTGTATTTTATATGGAAGAGTCCACAAGCCTTAAAGTCACTAACAAAAGAAGAACACGATGGCTAACAGGCGTTGTTGACAGCAAAAGATTATACAAAAAACAAGTCAAACTTGCCGCAAAGACCAAAGAGGACAAGCGCAATAAGTATTATGTGCTTGCGTTATGGCCTGTGTTTTATTTTATTGGCGCTTGCGTTATTTTTTCAGGCTCACAATTTTTGTCGGCTATATTATTGTTTGTGTTTAAAAATGATTTATGGATGAAGTCATTTTTATACGCCGCAATTGGCATAGGGATAATTTATTTTTCATTTTTCTTATTAACATTAATGTGCTTGATTGTTGAAAGAAAAAATATGCCTATCTCAATTTTTAAAAAAATTATTTTATTGTTCGTTCATCCAATTTTTTATATGGGATATATCCCTATTATCTCAAAGGCTTTGTTTACTAAGAAAAATAGAGGTTGGGAAGTTATTGATAGAATAGACTTCAAAATGCAAATTCCTCAGACTAAAATTGACGAAGAAATTACAGTAGAAAGAATACCTGATGAAGAAGGAGAATTTGTATGCCAGCTCCAAGATTAGATGTTTTGGAAAAAATCAAATTATTAGAAAGCAAAGGAAAATTTGACCAACATATAAACCCTATTGATTATGATATCGCTATTTCGATAGATAGTTTTAATTATATTAAAAAAGGCTTTGAACGCATAAAGATATTTTTTCAAAATACCTTTATTATCAAACCTTACACACTATACCTTAACAAAAAAATTACAAAAACCAAAGTTTTGGGAAGGCATCATCTAAAGGGAATCGATTCGGCAATAGTTACTTGCAACCATGTTTATATATATGATTGTCTAGTGGCAAAATACGGACTCAGAGGGCACAGACTCAAAATAACGGCGGCAGAATTTAATAACAGAAAAGGATTTTTGGGCGAGATGATGCGAGCCGGCGGGATGATGCCTTTTAGCTCAAAATATGAGAATATGAAAAGATTTAACTACGCTATGAAATATTATCTTGAGAGAAAAAATTATATATTGTTTTATCCCGAACAAGCTATGTGGCATATGTATGACAAGCCAAGGCCTTACAAAAAGGGCGCCTTTCACTACGCGGTTAAATTTGGCGTGCCCGTGATTCCAATGTTTATTACTTTTAGGAATTCAGGCAAGATAAACCAAGAGGGTATGGAAGATAAATATTTTACTTTACATATTATGAAACCGATTTTCGCCCAAGAAGACCTAAACGCGAAACAAAATATTGAATATATGCGTCAAAAAAACTATCAAATGTGTTGCGAAAAATATCAAGAAGTTTACGGAAAAAAACTTGAATACTATCAAAACAGTTAAAAGGGGAGAAAGACTAATGTTTGCTTATCTTTTTATAATATTTTTTAGTATGGCTTTGATTTCGGTTGTTAACATATTTTTTACTATGACAGCTTTTGATCTGACGATTTTTAGCGTTGTTTTTACAGTGTTTATAGCGTCATTTATTGTCTTTTTGATTGACGCTGTAGTGGCGTTTGTAATACATAAATTGCCTAATAAATGGTTTAATCCTTACAAAAAAATATATCATGTTTTTGGATTTGAGAGAAATTTTTATGAAAGCATAGGCATAAAAAAGTGGAAAGACCGTATTCCTGAAATGGGACAGTTATGTAACTTCAAAAAAGACAAAATCGCGGATATTAATAATAATGAATATGTATTCAAATTTTTAGAAGAAACATGTTACGCTGAGGTTCTTCATTTATTTTCAGCGTTTTTAGGATTTTTGGTAATATTATTTTTCCCAATAAAATACGCGTTCTGGATTACGGGCCCCGTGGCGGTTGTAAATTTGTTTTTGCAAATTTTACCCGTTTTTATTCAAAGATATACGCGTCCAAAACTGATGAAAATTTATGAAAGAAATATCAGAATATCTAAAATATCTCAAAGCGTTAATTAAAAAAATCTACTATAAATATTTTAAAATCTGCTAAAATAAGCAGATTTTTTTATATCAATTTTTCAAAATTTAATAATCATACCTTATGTGCGATAGTCACTTAAATTAGGGCTGTTATCTTGATTGCATTAATTTTCAATGCTACAATACAATTACCAAAATATTAAAAAAGGAGAATCTAAAAATGTATGAACAAGTTAAATTAAGATATAATTATAACGCTCTTGAACCTTATATTGACGAATTGACTATGATCACCCATTACAGCAAGCACCATGCGGCTTATACTAAAAGTTTTAACGACGCCGTGGAGAAGGCGCGACTTACAAGCAAAACCGCCGAAGAAATCTTAGCTTCGCTTGACCAAGTTCAGGATTCTACGCTAAGAACTCAATTATTAAATAATGGAGGCGGCTATTATAACCATAACTTGTATTTTTCTATAATGTCGCCCAATCCTCAAAAAACGCCCGAGGGCGAGCTAAAAGAAAAAATTGACGCTACCTTTGGCAGTTTTGAGGCGCTAAAAGAACAACTAACTCAGGCTGCTTCTACTAGGTTTGGCTCTGGCTGGGCATGGCTTTCAGCCGATAGCCAAGGCAATCTTCAAGTAAGCTCTACTCCCAATCAAGATAACCCAATAACCCAATCTCAAGGTAAATGGACGCCTATTTTGGGCATTGATGTATGGGAACACGCCTATTATCTAAAATACAAAAATCTTAGAGGCGATTATATAATAGAGTTTTTCAATGTCTTAGATTGGGACGAAGTAGGCAAGCTCTACAAAAAAATCGTTAACTCAGACTAAATTCCTCTCTTACTAGTTAATAACATAAATTTCTTTCTTTAGCGCATAAAAGGTCTTTGATTCTCACGAGACCTTTTATGCTTTTTTTTAATAATTTAGAGGTATTTTCTTGTAAACAAATTGATTAAATGTTATTATGAAAAATGTATAAAAGCGTTTTGGAGGATAATATGCTCAGGATTTTTTCCGCAAGCAAATCATATGCAAAAAGCACATTTAAGGCTGTTGATAATTTGACTCTGCATGTAAAAAAAGGCGTTATTTACGGCTTTATAGGCCCTAACGGCGCGGGCAAGACCACAACTATTAAAATGCTAACAGGAATACTACCGTTTGAGGAAGGCAATATAGAAATAAACGGATTTGATATTAAGCGCGACCCAATCAACGCCAAAAAAAGTATTGGATTTGTGCCCGATAATCACGTAATTTATGAAAAATTAACAGGAAGAGAATATATTAATTTTATGGCGGATATATATAGAGTTGATTTGGCTGAACGAAAAAGACGCGCTGAAAAATATCTTGAAATGTTTAACTTAACTAAAGATGTAGATTCTCAAATATCCTCCTATTCGCACGGTATGAAACAAAAAATATGCGTAATCGGCGCGTTAATTCATAATCCGCCTTTATGGGTATTGGATGAGCCTTTGACCGGGCTTGACCCTCAATCTTCATTTGAATTAAAAAACCTAATGCGCGAGCATACCAAACAGGGCAATACGGTGTTCTTTTCCACTCATGTTTTGGAAGTTGCCGAGAAATTGTGCGACCGCATAGGAATTATTAATAAAGGAAAATTAATCCTCGAAGGCACTATGGACGAAATAAAGGCAATGGGTGGCAAAGACGAATCCCTAGAACAAATCTTCATAAAGATTACCAACCAACAAAACATTCAAATCTAATAAAGGTAAAATAATTATGACAGATATCTTTTTGTTAATTAAAATCTTTTTAAAAAACGGATTGCGTCCCGACCGAACGAAAACAAAAAAGAGCAGCCTTATAGGCATATATATCGTGTTAGGCATTACTTATTTAATGCTTATGTCGGGCGGCGTTTTAATAATTGTCTTTATGGCGCCGTTTGTTCAGCAAAATAATTTATTGACCGAATTCGTTACAATGATATATTTGCTTGGCATTGGGCTAATTATTATATTTGGTATCGTGTCGCTTTTGACCTATGTTTATTTTAATAAAGACGCCGAATTTACAGCGTCCTTGCCTATCAAGCCGGGCAAAGTTTTTTTGGCGAAATTAGTCATAGTTTATCTATATGAGCTTGTCGCGTTTGCGGCTATTGTCATTCCGCTATTAATAGCGTTAGGCGTAGCCACATCGCAAGGTTTTGTATATTATCTTTCAATTTTATTAGGCTTTATTTTAACTCCTGCTTTTCCTTTAGCGCTTGCGAGCATTATCGCCATACCAATAATGTATTTGGTATCGTTTTTTAGAAATAAAGACGCGTTCACAACAGTATTCTTGCTGATATTATATGCCGTAATATTTGGAGCGTATTTTTATGGCGTAATGTCATTACAAACAAGAGCTGAAGAAATCGCCAATAATATGGACGCTATTCTTGCCAGCCTTTCTAATGTCGCTCAAATCATATCCAAAGTATTTTATCCTCTTTACGCCATAGCGTGTCTTGCGACCAATAAGGCGTTATACGGCTTAAGCGTTCCATTAAGCGGTCTCGTAAATCTAGCTATAGCGGTATTTTCATTATTAATATTGATAATAATAGCTTATTTTATCTCAAACGCGGTTTATCAACAAAGCACAATAAGACAAAATGAAAGCGCGAAAGCGTTAAGCGTTAAAAATCAGAAAACTGAATTCAGGTCTCATTTAAAAGCCCTAATGATAAAGGAATTTAAAGACATTACAAGAACGGCGGCGTTTGGTTTTCAATGCCTTGCCGGCGTCATAATATTGCCGCTCATTCTTGTCTTAATGAATATAAACGCTTATGCTTTGCAAGAAGCGGATTTATCTGCGGGCTTGGTCCGCAATATCTATTATGGCGTTTCTTTTGGTATGTTATTGATGCTAGGTAGCGGTATGAATATCGCGTCTACTACGGCAATCAGCCGCGAGGGCAAACTTTTTTATCTTTCAAAAGTTATTCCCGTTGACTATACTACCCAAATAAACGCTAAGGTTTATATATCCTTAATACTCAATTATATAACCATATTTTTAGGTTATTTGATTTCTATTTTCGTATATAAATTAGGCGTTTTAGAGATTATATTTTTCCCTATAACATTAGGATTATATAGTTATGGCTACGCGTATTCCACTGTAAGATTTGACTTAAAGGAACCCAAACTTAATTGGACCACTCCCAACGAAGCGGTCAAAAACAACAAAAGAGCGACCATACCGACTCTTATTAATATGGGCGTGAGTTTTGTAATAATGATGCTGATGTCAATGATGTATAGTTTTTTGGGAGTCGCTTCCCAACATGCGTATTTACCAAACAACATCATTGTTTTGATAAAAATCAGCGTATGGTTATTGATAACAATAGGCGTTTTTGCTTTTGCTTTTATATCAAGAAACCGTTTATACGGCAGCGTAAACGCTTTATATGAAGAAATAGAGGTTTAAAAAAAAGTTATAAAAAATACAAAACATAAAAAAATTTTATTAAGGCGGCTACTAATAGCCGCCTTATCGCTATAGTTTTTCAGCTAGTATTTTAGCTGTTTGGGATATCATTTGGTAGTCGTCTTGAGTCGGGGCGAATAAAAATCTCAAATATGGGCTGCCTATGGCAAAGCCAAGGCTTTTTAGCCTAGCTTCTAGATTAGGACAAGCCTCTCCGCTCCAACCGTATGAGCCAAACGCGAAAGCGGTTTTGCCTTTGATTGTAATTGGACTAATAAGCGACAAAATATCCCAAACAGGTTTTAGCGCGTCTTTATTAACAGTAGGCGATCCAATAAGCGTAAGCTTAGAGCGTTCAATAGCGGACAAGATGTCTTGCGGCGAAGAATGTATAATATCAAAAATATATGTTTTAACTCCCAGATCATTCAATTCTTTCTCAAAAGCTTGCGCGATCTTTTTTGTGTAACCGTATGCAGAAACATAGGCAATCGTCGCTGATTTTGGCTCAAGCGTATCTTGACTCCATTCTCTATATAGATTAATTACATAGTCTTTGTATTTTTTCAATATCGGACCGTGTGAAGTCGCGATAATATCAATATCTAATTCCTGAAGTTTATCAAGCCCCTTAATGATCCAAGGTTTGAAAGGGCTCATTACTGCGTCAAAATAATCTTTAATGACCGAAAAATATTTGTCAGGGTATTTCAAATCTTTATCAATTATATCTTCTTCAGCGTAATGCGACCCCAAAAAATCGCAAGTAAATACTATTTTTTGTTCTTTTATATAAGTAAACATAGAATCAGGCCAATGCAGATTAGGCGCTGAAATAAATTTTAATTTATTGTTTCCCAAATCTAATTCATCGCCGTCTTTTACCGCTATGGATTTAAAGGGCTTATTGATAATTTGCGTTATATTTCTTATTCCAGCGGCGGACGCCACAATAGTGATATCAGGATTTAATTCCAATAATTTTGAAATACTGCCTGTATGGTCGGGCTCAGTATGATTGCATATCAAATATTTTATTGAAGAAATAGGCGCGACCTTTGCAATATTTTGAATATAATTATCAGAAAATTTTTCTAAAACCGCTTCTATTAACGCGTTATTTTTGTCCTTAATCAAATAGGCGTTATATGTCGTACCATATTTTGTCTCCATTACGACATCAAAAATTCTTAATGTCGGGTTGCAAACCCCCGCAAAATAAATATTCTCAGCAATCTTTTTCATATTTTTCTCCTAAAGACTATATTAATCAAAAGACGGTTTATTTTAAACCGCCTTTTTGGTGTTATTCTTCTAGTAATGTAAAAGCGGATTTATCCAAACCGCATTGCGGACAAACCCAATCATCAGGAAGATCTTCAAATTTTGTGCCAGGCGCGATATCATTATCGGTATCGCCAATTGCCTCATCATAAATATACCCGCAAACGCATTCGTATTTTTTCATAAAAAACCTCCATATATTGATAAAAATCATTATATATTAATTATATATTTTTTCAAAGTGAATAAGTCACGCTTAGGTTATTTAAAATTATTATGTTATAATATATAAAAAACAGGAGGCAATTATGTTAAAAGAATTTGATTTGAAAACTCTTAATAAAAACCCGTTTGATTTGATAGGCAAGCAATGGATGCTTATTTCAGCGGGCGATAATAAAAAACATAATATGATGACGGCAAGCTGGGGGACTTTGGGCGTTCTTTGGAATAAAAATATAGCAATAATATTTGTCAGACCTACTAGATATACTTTTGAGTTTCTTGAAAAACATGATCACTTTTCGCTCAATTTCCCTATTGATTCAAAGGTCCACGATATATGCGGTAGCAGATCGGGGCGGGAGATTGACAAGACAAAAGCATGTAATTTAACGCCTGTTTATTCGGATGGAACTGTGTATTTTGGAGAGTCTGAAATGGTGATAATTTGTAAAAAAATATACCAAACAAATATTGACCCTGATATGTTTTTAGATAGCGAGATTCAAAAACATTATCCATTAAAAGACTATCACAAAGTTTATATTGGAGAGATTATAAAAGCGTATAAAAAATCCTAGTTAAAATTGCATTTGGCAAACTCATTGCGCACTTTGGCAAGGGCTTTTTTTTCTATTCTTGAAATATAAGAACGGGATATTCCCAATATTGACGCGACCTCGCGTTGCGTTAAGCTTTTTTGTTCGCCCAAAGAATACCGCAGTTTGATTATTGTGTATTCTCTTTTGTCCAATACTTTTTTGATAATTTCCATTATTTTATCCAATAAAATATTGGTTTCAACTTGATCTACAACGCTATCTTCTTTTACAAATAATAAGTCCATCAAGGTAATTTCGTTTCCTTCTCTATCTATGCCTACGGTATCCGCTAACGACAAATTAGTTCGGTGCTTTTTATTGGCGCGTATGTACATTAATATTTCGTTTTCAATGCACTTAGCGGCATAAGTGGCTAGCTGCGTGCCTTTATCGTGCGAATATGTATTAATAGCTTTTATCAGCCCTATACTGCCTACCGAAATCATATCGTCAACTTCGGCGGCGTTATTAAATTTTTTTACTATATGCGCCACAAGCCTTAGGTTGTGTCGTATTAATATGTCTTTGGCTTCGGCATCCCCGTTTTTGCACAAAATAAGATATTTTTTTTCTTCCTCTTGGGATAACGGTTTAGGAAAAGTGCCTTTGTTATTAACATAAGAAGTGAAAAAAAAGATTTTGCTTAAAAATGTAAAAAGATTTTCAACTATCATACTACCGCCAAAAGATTATTTCATAAAAAACGGGCTATACATATATATGAAAATTTTTGTCGAAAATTGCCTGTCCAAAAAAGCCAAGCTGTTTAAGATATATTATCTTAGGACATAATAATTCAATATGCACTATTTAATTTGGATAGTAATAATCGCAATAATATCAGGTTTAATAATCAAAATAATCGCATGGCGCGGCGACCCTTACTTTGAAATAGGAGTTAATATCAATTATGAAGAACTCAAGGAAAGGGTAAGAAGTCTCTCAATTTTTCATAAACACACAAAACTAAAAATCGGGTCAATGGATATAAGCGTGATTGCTTCCAAAATCAGAAAAGCGTATAAGTTTATAGGCCAAAAAAATCAAAAAGGTTATCAGTTATTGGAATTTGAGAGATGGTTATACGAAAATAATTATTATTTGGAAAGCGTTTTGGATGAAGCTACTAAAAAACTTCAAAATCTCCCCAAACTGCCGCATATCAACGACAGACCGCGAATTTATGAAATTATTAGCTTTATTTTACGCCATAACGGTTATATATCTAATCATCATTTAAGCCAGTTGTTAAAAATTTATCAAGAAGAATGCTCGTTAACTTTTGATGAATGCAATAATATTAAATTGTTTTTAGATTATTGTCTTTTGGAATTTGCCGCGATAATCTCAATGAAAAGCATAACAATAAATACTAATATTTTCAAAGCATGCTCCAACCGTTACAAACGTAATCTTGAAAACAACTTAAAAAATAACAGTTTTATATACGGTATCAACCTTTGTCAAGACAGGCAAAAGATTGACCAAATAACCAGATATTGCTATAAATTAGGCTTTAGTTTTTCCGACCGCCTTGATAGCTTTAACCGTCAAATAATCAAATATAATATTTTGATTGCCAATACAATAAACTCATTAAGAACTTTTAATGAATATGTCAATACCAAATTTATTCTTGATATATGTCCGATTAATGAAATATTTCAAAAAGAAGAAGCTGGCGTTTATCAAAGCAGCGCTGATATCAGCAAATTATATTATTTGCAAAAATTATCGCGAATCGCTCAAAAAAAGAATTTAAACGAACTATATCTGGCAAGGCATATTGTCGCCTTAAGTAACGCGAAAAAAAGCCATATCGCCCGAGCGCTTTTCAAAAGAGAATATAAAAGCGCCAGGGCGTTACTTTATGTTTTGAGTATAACGCTTATAGCTGTCGCCGCCAACACATTGATAAGTTGGATGTTTTTTGATAGGTTATGGCAGTCAATTTTATATTGGTTAATATCCATGCCTATTTATATTTATATATCAACATCTATAATAGATAAAATCTTGAGCATGACTGTCAAACACAAACCGCTTTTAAGATTGCATTTTTCCCAAGGCGTTCCTCAAGAATATCGCACGATGGTTGTGGTTTCTCAATTAATATGCGATAAAGCCGAGTTAGAAAAATCGATTGAAAACCTAAAAAGATTAAAAGCCGCTAATAATTATAGCAATATAAGGTTTTGTCTATTGGTGGATTTTTTGGCTTCGGATAAAGCAATGACCAAAGAAGATGAGGAACTATTGCGCTATGCCAAAAAGTTATTTTACCAAAAACTAAACCCAAATGACTATAATATTTTTTGGCGTAAAAGAAGTTATATCCCGTCCGAAAAAAAATACTTGGGCGAAGAAAGAAAAAGGGGCGCGTTTTCCAAATTAGTATCTTATTTGTGCGGCGAGAATGTTCATGATTATTTTTGCTTAATCTTAGGGCAAACAACTTCCACAATCAAGTATTTAATAGCGCTAGACAGCGATTCTTTTACTATGCAATGTAGAGAAATCATTGAAACGATGGCGCATCCTCAAAATTTAAAATACGACCTTATGAGTTTTGTGATTCGCGCAAATCCTATATCAAGCGTAAAAACGCCTTTTTCTTACGCGTTTGCGGGCGGCAGGGGATATGATGTGTATTCAATACAGGGCAAAAGCATCGGCTCAGATGTCTTTGACCAAGGGTTATTTTGCGGAAAATGCATTATAGACATTCAAAGATTTAACCAAAAACTCAAAAACAAATTACCTAAAAATTGGATATTAAGCCATGACATTATTGAGGGAGCGTTGCTTAACACCATAGACAGCGATGCGTTTTTATACGAAAACGCGCCCAACAACATAAAAACTTATATCTCTCGCTCAACTAGATGGACTAGGGGAGATTGGCAAAACATAATTTATCTCAAAAACAAAGTTAAAGATGAAAACAATATCAAAATAAAAAATCATGTCAATTTGCTAACCAAATGGCGCATCATAAATAATATTAATTTTAGTCTTATATATATAAGCGCGCTTTTGCTTTTGTTTTTGTCAGTTTTTTTGGGCGCTGTTCCTTTGATAACAATGGGTATAATTTTAAGCTTTGATTTTTTTCTTACTTTATATTCATTGATTTATAATTCATTTCAAAATAGATTTACTTACGCTTTTTTGAGAGAGTCAAAGCAAGCGTTATTGCGGGCAATTATTTTTGCCGTCAGCCTTCCATACATTTCATTTAATTTGTTAAAAGCCATATGCCAATCAGTTTATCGCATGACTATATCAAAAAAGAATTTGCTAAAATGGAATACCTTCGCGCATTCATATAACGAATCCAAAAATTCAATGGACTTTTGGTTTAAAGAACTTTTATTGCCTTGTTTGGCGGTTATTTTGATTTACTCAAGCTTGACGCTTTGGGTACTGGGCATAAGCGCTTATTATTATAGTTTATTTAGTCTGCTGTTTTTATCTTCTATTCCCATAGCTTATTATTCATCTCGCAAACATCCAAAAACTCATAAAATAAGCGATGACGACCAAAAAATGCTTCTTGATATCGCCCAAAAGACCTATCAATACTTTATTGATTTTGGATATAACACTCAGAATCGGCTTGTTTGCGATAACTATCAAGAAGATTTTATAAATGACAGCGCTAAGCGCACTTCTCCAACCAATATTGGATATCAGATATTGAGCGCTGTTTGCGCTTATGATTTGAAAATAATTGATTATTCAGAGCTTTATAATACCTTATCGGGAATTATAGATGTCGTAAGCAAATTAAAAAAATGGCATGGCAATTTATATAATTGGTACGATACTCTAAGTCTAAAGATATTAAGATGCTATGTCTCAACAGTTGATAACGGAAATTTACTAGCGGCATTAATAGTGGCGCGACAGACATTAAAAAAGAAAGATGTTTTACACACAAGAATCCAAAGATTAATAGAAAAGATGGATTTGTCAAAATTATATGACAGTAGCAAAAAACTTTTTTATATAGGCACTGACACCAAAACATTTGACAAAATTCATTATGATCTGATGGCAAGCGAAGCTATGCTCACAAGCTTTTTAGCTGTAGCGTTAGGCAAAGTTCCCAAAGAGCATTGGAATCATTTATCGCGAGCGCCCGTTAAATATGACGGTTATGCGTTATTTTCTTGGACCGGTGGAATGTTTGAATACTTAATGCCGTTTTTGTTCTTGAAGATATACGAAGGGTCTATGCTGTATCAATCATGCGTTAACAGCATAAACTCTCAGATTAAGTATGCTAACGATTTAGGGTTTGATATTTGGGGCATATCAGAATCGCAGTATTTCGCGCTAGACGACCAAAAAAACTATCAATATAAGGCGTTTGGAACGCCGTATTTGGCGTTAAAAAACATGAACGACAATTTTATTATATCGCCATATTCCTCGGCGTTAGCGTTGTTATTCGCGCCCAAAAAAGCCTTGAAAAATATCAATAGGCTAATATCTCAAGGACTTATGGGCGATTATGGCTTATATGAATCATTGGATTTGACCCAAAGCGCGCATATAAATAAAACTTATATGGCGCATCACCTCGGTATGACATTGTGCGCGATTAATAATCTATTAAATAATGACATTATTATAGAAAGGCTTATGTCCGTTACTGAAATCAAGGCTTTTGATTTTATACTGTTTGAACCTATGATAGATTACGCTCAAAAGAAAAAAATATATAAGCAATTGCCCGTTTTTGGTCTGGAGCCTATAACTAAAGTCATTACCCAAAAGCCCGCCTTGCCCGCATACAACCTAATGACAAACGGACGCTATTATCTCGCGTTGGACGACGAGGGAAACGGTTCCGCGGTATTAAATGGCATCACGCTAAATAAAGAATGCAATTTTTGTAATGGCGTCAATTTGTTTTTGGACGGTCAAGTGATTAAGCTGATGACAAATCCTCTCACGGTAATTCAAAATAGTTCTTACAGCCATTATAAATATAAACATAACAATATTACTTTTGAATTAAAAATAGCCGTTATGCAGGATTATGACGGCGAAATAAGAAGCTTGATTATCGTAAATGACGGGTCCGAAAAAGTGTCGTGTAAGGTAGCGTTTTTTATTGAGCCTGTTTTGACCTTTGATGAAAGGTATTACGCGCATCCGGTATTTAACAATATGGTAGTCAAAACAGAAAAATTGACTGACAATATAATATACGCTTATCGCAATAATGAGCAAAACCCTATTTATTTGGCGGCTTCAATATGCGAGGGCAAGGCGTTATATGAGTCCAATAGGTTTAATTTTCATTCAAGGGACGGTTTGGGATGGACCAGAATAAAAAACGAGAGAGCCGACAGCTTTGGCGAAATACTTGAGCCTGTTTTGGGCGCGATAAAAGATTTGACGTTAAGCCCAATGAGTCAAACAACGATAAATTATATTATAACGGCAAGCAAAAGTCTGGATGTAATAAAAGACGCTATATGTTCTTATTCATGCGACAAGGCGATTGATAAAGCAATTGACACATCTACAATTTATCTTAAACAGCTTTGGACTGCATTTTCGCCTGAAAAAAATCTTATGGAAAAAATTATGGCTATGTATAGCCGCATAAAAACATGCGCGATAACATATGACGGCGATTATACTGACTTGCAAGACGATATAAGCCTATTATTTAAAAATGGCATATTTGCGACGCGTCCAATAATCAGCTTTTATTATAGAGACGGCAATTTAAACGAGTTATTAAAAGTAGTTGAAATTTTTAAATATTTGTCTTCCTGCGGACTTAAAATAATTTTAGTATTGATGTATTCAGAGCCTGAGATGTATATCAATCCTTTATTAGACGATATCAACACCGCGATAGACAGATTGTCATTGCGGAATATGGTATCTGAAAATAAAATTAAGATAATTAATCTAACAAGAACGGACCAAAACTTTGTCAATATCTTAAAAAGAGTATCACAGTATTATTTTGACAGCGTTTTCAAAATTGACGACATCCAATCAATAGCGTATCCCATAATAAAAACATCAAAAGTCAAAACTATGCCTTCACAGCCTTTAAAGGTCAAAGATTTGGATATGGAACTTGGAGTTGGCGGATTTTTGGACGATAGCGCGTATTATATTGATCTTTCAAAAGAAAATACGCCTTTGCCTTGGAGCAATATTATGGCGACCAAAAACTTTGGAACATTAATAACCGAAAAAGGCGGCGGCTATACATGGTCCAAAAACTCAAGAGAATACAAATTGACCGCATGGCAAAACGATGTGATTTTTGATAGGTGTTCGGAAGAAATTATATTAAGAGATGAGAATACTAGAGTATGTTGGAAAATAACCAAAGACATTGAAAATCCTGATGCTCAATACGCAGTAACGCATAATTTGGGCGAAACAATTTTTGAAACATCTTATAACGGCATTATTTCTATTTGTTCGCAGTTTTTAGATATAGACAATGACGCCAAAATATTAAATATCAGCTTAAACAATAACTCTAATACGGAAAGAGTATTAAGTCTAACAGTCAATCTAGAGATAGTGTTAGGAGTTAATAATTATGAACGCGGTGATAAGTTATATTTTAAAAAAGAGAACAACTGGGTATTCGGATTCAACGCGTCCAATAAAGTCAGCGTATATTTAGGAACAGACCAAAATGACTTTGAATGCGCGTTTTCGTCGCGGGATTTTGAATATTGGAAAAACGGCGGCGATTGGATTAATTTGAGTTGTTCCCGTCCTAGCTTAGCGTTAAAAACAAAACACAAATTAGCGCCCAATCAAGCCAAAGAAATTAATTTTTGGTTATCAGACAAAAAATACGAAGTTATTGATGCCAATGCTGTAAGAAAAAAATGCTTGGAGTATTTTAAATCTTTATCTTGCGTCAAAATAAGTACGCCTTCAAAAGAACTAGACAAATTAATCAATAGACTTCCTTATCAAGTCTTATGCTCTAGGTTTTATGGCAGATGCGGATATTATCAAGCGGGCGGCGCTTACGGCTTTAGGGATCAATTGCAAGACTGTTTGGCTGTGTTATATATCGATCCGCAAGCCGTCAAAGAGCATATATTGCTTTGTGCGGCGCATCAATATGAAGAAGGCGATGTCCAGCATTGGTGGCATCCCGAGCGAATAGGCACTAGAACGATAATGACAGACGACTTATTGTTTTTGCCGTTATTGGTAACGGAGTATATCAAATATACGGGCGATTTTGGAATCCTAGACGAAAAAGCGCCGTATTTGCGTTCGCCCTCGCTTGCCAAAAATGAGTATAGCCGATACGAAAATCCCGATGTTTCGCCTATAAGCGATACTATCTATATGCATTGCGTAAAAGCGCTGGAATTGGCTATTTTAAAGCGAAGCCATCGGGGATTGGCATTAATAGGCGGTGGCGATTGGAACGACGCGTTGGATAAAGTCGGACACAAAGGCGAAGGAGAGAGCGTTTGGTTGAGCATGTTTTTGTGTTATTGCCTAAACGAATTCCTGCCGCTTATTAGGTCTTCGGCGCTGATAACCGAATACAAAAATGAAATAATTGAGCTAAAAAAAGCCGTCAATAAATTTGGATGGGACGGCGAATGGTACCGGCGCGCGTATTTTGACAATGGATACCCTTTGGGAAGTATAGAAAGCAAAGAATGTAAGATAGATATTTTGAGTCAAGCTTGGGCTGTTATATCCAAAATAGGCGATGAAGAAAGAGCAAAAACAGCGTTAAAGTCTGCCGAAGATAGACTTGTGGATTACAAATATCGAATAGTTAAGCTTATGGACCCGCCCATAAAAGAATTGCCCGCGGGATATATCAGAAATTATCCAAAAGGCGTTAGGGAAAACGGCGGTCAATACACGCACGCCGCCGTATGGTATGTATTAGCTTTGATAAAAAGCGGTCAAAAGGAAAAGGCGTATAAGACATTAGAATTAATTAATCCTATTAGTTATTGCTTGACCAGAGAACAGGTAGAAAGATACAAAGGCGAACCTTATGTTGTGCCCGCCGATGTTTATTCAAATGAATTGTTTTATGGGCGCGCAGGATGGACATATTACACAGGTTCAGCGGCTTGGATGTATAAAGTGACAATAGAATATATATTAGGAATAAAACGGCGCGGGCGAAAACTAATTATCGAGCCTAATTTGCCTTCGTCTTGGGATAAGTGTGAGATTAGTTATGATTATAACGGTAGTCAGATAAATATTACCATTTTAAACAAAGGTCTAAAGGAGCCCATTTTGAACATCGACGGTATAAAGTATCACAACATCAATTATATAACGCTAAACAAATCTTTATCCTCAAGTCAAATAGTTGTTGAAGTGTAAGCATTTTATGCTATAATCAACATATGGATTTATTCAGTATGTCTGCCAGAACTATGGCGCCTTTATATGAAAGAGTAAGACCCGAAACTTTGTCCGAGTTTGTCGGGCAAAAACATATTGTAGGTCCAAATTCATTACTTCGTAGGGCGATAGCGGCTGATAAGTTGGGTAGCTGTATTTTTTATGGTCCGCCTGGCACAGGCAAAACAACTTTAGCAAACATCATAGCCCATTCCTCAAACGCGTATTTTGAAAAGCTAAACGCCGTATCTAGCGGCGTCGCGGACGCAAAAAGAGTTATTGAAGAGGCTGAAAACCGTCTAAAGCTTTATTCCCAAAAAACTTATCTGTTACTTGACGAGTGCCACCGCTGGAACAAAGCGCAATCAGACAGCGTTTTGGCCGCGATAGAAAAGGGCATAATAATTTTTATTGGCAGCACTACTGAAAACCCGTATGTCTCAATGACGCGAGCGATAGTGTCCAGATGTCGTATTTTTGAGTTTTTGCCGATTGAGGAAAACGATATTATAGAGTTTTTAAAACGCGCGGTGTCAAGCCCAAAGGGTTTTGGCAAGCTCAAAATTAATATAGACGAGCAAGCCTACAAGCATTGGGTATGGGCTAGCGCGGGAGATTTGAGAACAGCGCTTAACGCGTTGGAACTTGCGGTTATTACAACGCCTCCTAATAAAGACGGTTGCGTTAAAATTGACAAAACTATCGCGGAGCAATCCATTCAAACAAAAGCTTTGTCCATAGACCAATCAATTTATTATGATTTTTTGAGCGCGTTTTGCAAATCTTTGAGAGGATCAGATCCAAACGCGGCTTTGTATTGGGCTAATAGATTGATAGACGCTGGTTGCGACCCGTTGGTAGTAGCCAGAAGATTAGTCGTTCACGCAAGCGAAGATGTGGGACTTGCCGATTCGCGCGCATTGTCATTGGCGGTCAACGCTTATTTGGCTTTGGAAAGACTAGGCTTGCCCGAGGGTAATATACCTCTGACGCACGCGATTATTTATGTTTGCCTTGCTCCAAAATCTAATTCTGTTGTCAAAGCGATGAGCGCCGCAAAAGAAGCCGTCAGTTCCACAAAAGACGACAATGTCCCGCATTATTTAAGAGACAGAAGTTATCCTCATATAATTGACGATAACTCAATATATAAATACCCGCATGATTATGGCGGATATATCAAACAACAATATCTGCCCGATAGTTTAAAAGACGCTAATTTTTATAGTCCGTCAAATAACGGCGAGGAGTCCTTGTTGATTGAAAGACTAAAAAAAGAGATTAATAAACCTAAAGACAATAAGTAAGGAGCGCCTAACATTTTGATAATTTTTTGATATGCTGTTTTACTTATAATTTTATATTTAGTATGTATATAATAAATAACTATATAATAAATAAAGGAGATTATTATGAAAGACTTAAAAGGCACTCAAACCGAAAAGAACTTGCAAGAAGCGTTTGCCGGCGAATCAATGGCTAGAACAAAATACACTTTTTTTGCTTCTGTAGCTAAAAAGGAAGGTTATGAACAAATAGCTGAAATATTCTTGGAAACCGCGCAAAACGAAAAAGAACATGCCGAGCTTTGGTATAAGGCTTTAGGGTTAATAGGCGACACCGCAGAAAATCTTGTTTCAGCGGCAGCGGGCGAAAATTATGAATGGACTACAATGTATGCCGAATTTGCCAAAACGGCAAGAGAAGAGGGTTTCCCTGAAATCGCGGCAAGAATGGAAATGGTAGCGAAAATAGAAAAAGAACATGAAGAACGCTATAAAAAACTTCTTGAAAATATTAAAAACAACAAAGTGTTTGAAAGAGAAGAAGAGCAAGTTTGGATTTGCCGCAATTGCGGGCATATTTTCAGAGGCAAAAAGGTCCCCAAAGAATGTCCCGTATGCGCGCATCCCAGAGCTTATTTTGAACTAAGAGCGGAAAATTATTAATAAAAAATCTTATCAATTGATTGCCAAAATGCCACTCTATAAGAGTGGTATTTTTTATGTATTTTATAATTGCCCAATATGAACATCAAAACGTTTATTTGGTCTTTAACAATTTTTAGAAGTATTTAAATTTTTTTAATAATCTTATTATTAAATGCGTAGCGTAATAAGTTTTTTAAGACGATTTTTTACCTTTGGATATAATTTTTCTACAAAATAGTTTAAAAACACAAAAAATGTTCAATAATCCTATATGGCAAAGTCTATACACTTTTATAAGGGAGTTTTGAAAAATGAGAATTGAAAACAAATTATTTAACAATACGCTTTATATTGCCATATATGGCGAATTGGACGAATATACGGCAGTTTATACCAGAAACGAGCTTGACAAGCTGATAACCCAAAACGAAATGAAAAGAGTGGTCGTGGATTTGTCAGAGCTTACATTTATGGACAGCACCGGAGTGGGAATTATGATTGGACGGTTTAAAAAACTAAAAGCCAAGAATATACCGATTTTTATTGCCAATCCTAGCAAAACAGTCGATAAAATTTTTACAATGACCGGGCTATACGAAATAATGCCCAAAATTGGTTAAGTCAAGGAGCATAAATTATGAAAGTTGATAATGAAATGATACTTACAATTCCCGCTCTTTCAAAAAACGAATCTTTTGCGAGAAGCGCGGTCGCAGCCTTTGCCGTAGAAATGGACCCTAGCCTAGAAGAGATTAACGATATAAAAACAGCCGTATGCGAAGCCGTAACTAATAGTATTGTGCACGGTTATGACAGGCAAGAAGGGTTTATTACTATCAGAGCTAAAATTATGGGCAAAACGCTACATATAGAAATAAGCGACAACGGCGTAGGTATAAACGACATATCCAAAGCAAGACAGCCGTATTTTACGACTAAGCCCGAAGAAGAAAGAACGGGTATGGGGTTTACCGTAATGGAAACATTTATGGATTCTTTGGAAGTCGCGCCAAATGAAAACGGCGGCGTCAAAGTGATAATGAGAAAAACAATAAAAGGTTAATTTTTTATACTCCTATTAATAATATTGGAGAAATTTTAAGTGCTTGAACATAATGAGACAATTGAATTAATAGCCAAAGCTCAAAAAGGCGATGAAGAAGCAAAAACTAAGCTGTTAGTTCATAATTCGCCGTTAATAAAGAGCATAATCAGGCGTTATATAAATAAGGGCGTGGATTATGATGACTTATATCAATTAGGTTCTATGGGTTTTTTGAAAGCGATAAAAAACTTTGACACTTCATATAATGTAAAATTTTCTACTTACGCCGTTCCTATGATAGCGGGAGAGGTCAAAAGGTTTTTAAGGGATGACGGATATATCAAGGTTTCTAGAACATTAAAGATTTTATCAAACAAGATTAATCAATTTATAGAAAATTATAAAAAAAATCACGCTACCGATCCCAGCATAGAATTACTATCAAAAGAATTTAATCTGGAGCCGCAAGAAATTGTTTTCGCTATGGATTCCTCAAAATTTCCTATATCTCTTTATGAAAAAAACGACGATTCTGATTCTTCTAGCCTTATTGACAAAATTTCCAGCGAAAACGAAAATACTGACGATATTTTGGATAGATTAATTTTGGCGGATATAATCAATGAATTAAGCGATAGAGAAAAAAAGATAATAATTATGAGATATTACAGGGATAAAACCCAAAGCGAAGTCGCTACGATGCTGGGCGTTAGTCAAGTTCAAGTTTCAAGACTGGAAAGTAAGATTATAGAAAAGATTAAAAACAAATTCTTTCCCAGAAATCAAGAAAATGACTTGTAAATGCTATGAAAAATGTATATAATATATTTCAAATATATAATAATACGTGATGAAAAAGCTGTGACCAAAAAAATCTTTTTCAGAGAGACGATGTTTGGTGCGAATCGTCAAAGATATTTGGTCTTATCCACTTTTGAGCGGTAAGGCGTAATGCCTTAAGGGATGGCGTCCTTTATAAGCGCTAGCGAGGCGGTCGTTTGCGTATAACGGCAACTTGGGTGGCAACGCGGAATCCTTCCGTCCCAAATTGGTAGGGATAGGAAGGTTTTTTTATAAAAACATATAAAAGGAGTGAGATTATGATTGATATCAAATTATTGCGCAATAGTCCCGAATTTGTCAAAGAAAATATTAAGAAAAAGTTTCAAGATGAAAAACTTCCATTGGTGGATGAAGTTGTTAAACTTGACGAAGAATATAGGACAGTAAAGACAAGGGCGGATACGCTAAGAAGCCGCCGAAATTCTATAAGCAAAGAGATAGGCGCATTTTTGGCTAAAGGACAAAAAGAACAAGCCATTGAAGCGAAAAAACAAGTTGAAGCTATCGCGCAAGAACTTGAAGCTCTCAAAGAGCAAGAAAATAGTCTCTTTGCAAGAATTAATGAAATAATGCTTATTATTCCCAATATTATTGACGAAAGCGTTCCTATTGGCAAAGACGAAACAGAAAATGTTGAGATTGAGCGAATAGGCGAGCCCGTTGAGCCAGACTTTGAGATACCGTATCATATAGACATAATGGAAAGGCTAAATGGCATTGATCTTGAAAGCGCGAGAAAAACAAGCGGAAACGGGTTTTATTATCTTTGCGGCGATATAGCGAGATTGCATTCTGCGATATTGACATACGCTCGCGATTTTATGATTGATAGAGGCTTTACCTATTATATCCCGCCTTTTATGATTCGCGGAAATGTGGTAAACGGCGTTATGAGCTTTGATGAAATGCAAAATATGATGTATAAAGTTGAGGGCGAAGATTTATATTTGATAGGAACAAGCGAACATTCTATGATAGGAAAGTTCATTGATTCAATACTGCCTGAAGAAGAACTGCCGTATAAATTAACCAGTTATTCGCCCTGTTTCAGAAAAGAAGTAGGCGCGCACGGAATTGAGGAAAGAGGCGTTTATAGAACGCATCAATTCGAAAAACAAGAAATGGTAATTGTATGCAAACCCGAAGAGAGCATGAACTGGTTTAAAATACTTTATCAAAACGCTGTGGAATTTTTTAGGTCTTTAGATATTCCCGTAAGGGTGTTAGAATGTTGTTCGGGGGACTTAGCGGACTTAAAAGTTAAAAGCGTGGATGTTGAAGCGTGGTCGCCCCGTCAAAAGAAATATTTTGAAGTAGGTAGCTGTTCCAATTTGGGAGATGCTCAAGCTAGAAGACTAGGCATTAGAGTAAAAAGCGCCAATAAAGGCAATTATTATCCTCACACCTTAAATAACACGGTAGTAGCGCCGCCTAGAATGCTTATAGCGTTTTTGGAAAACAATCTAAACCCGGATGGGTCTGTCAGAATACCCAAACCTTTAAAAACATATATGGGCTCAAAAGAAAAAATCGAACCAAATGGCTAAATTAGATTTTAGCCATTTTTTATGTGTTTTGCGCGTCCATAATAGGCATAATTGGTCGCGGTCTTTTTTGAACGGGCTTTTGTATTTCATTAATAATATTTTTTAACGGTTGAATTTTATATTCGTTAATTTCTTCCGAACTTATATTATCAGTTTGATAGTCTTTTTCCAAAATATTATAATCTTTTGGATTATAAGCCGCATTATCTTCTGGAGTAATTAAAATTTTACCTTGTTTCACGCTTTTGATAAGATTACCGTTTTGATTATATAAGGAATATTCAACATAAGAAACAATATATTGGTCATTATTGGTCATTCTGTTCTACAACGCCGTCCGCGCGCGCATTATTTTTGATATGTACACCTGGCAAAAGCGATATTACAAGCCCTAAAGATAAACACAACATAAAAATCCTTTTCATTATTTGTTATCCTCCTATAAAGATATTTTTTGCAAATTTTGGAAAATTATTATTTTTTTTAATATTAGACGCTACAGTTATTGTTTGTTTTTATCTAATAGCAATGAATATTAATGCAAAATTTATGAGATATTAATATCAAAAGAGAGGTGCGTTAATGAAAAAATATAAAGATAAACAAAGGATATATTTTAATATTGAAGACAATGAAACAATAATAAAAACCCCGTATGAAGAGGAAAAAAATCATGGACATGCCGACAGGAGATCAATTTAAACAACAGAATAAAGTAAGAAATAAAAAATATACGGACTATGTAGAGCTTGTATCGCCCAAACAAACGACTTGGAAATCATTGCTTAACGCGTTTTGGATTGGCGGCGTTATTTGTTTGCTGGGTCAAGTTCTGTTTGATTTAGCGAAAATTCTTTTTTCCTTATCGGACGATATAGCGCAAACCATTGCTTTGATAGCGCTAATATTTATAACGGCATTGCTGACAGGCATTGGTGTTTTTGATAAAATCGCGTATTATGGCGGTGGCGGCTCGTTTTTGCCAATTACGGGTTTTGCCAACGCTATTTCAAGCGCCGCCATAGAGTTTAAGTCCGAAGGAATTATTTTTGGATTAAGTAGCAAATTTTACACCATCGCAGGACCTGTTATTGTCAACGGAATCTTGTCGTCCTTTATTGTGGGGTTAATATATTATATTATCGGGTTGTTTTAGGTGAAAATATGAGGTTATTTGATTTTGGCGTAGAAATAGACCTTAATCTGACTAAAGGCGTCAAAACCTTAAAAAGAACAAAAAACAAAAACTCAAAAAAAATAGGCAAACAGACATTTGTATTTCAAAATGAGCCAAAGATTTTTAGCAGCTATTCTATAGTGTCACAAAAAGAAAAAGACGGGCCGTTTTCAGAATATTTTTATGATGTTTTAAGCGACACAAAGTTTGATGAAAAAACATTTGAAAAAGCCGAAAGCAAGATGTTCGTTTATACTTTGCATAACGCTATCAAAAAGGCGGGGATTAAGCCCAATGAGATAGATATATTGTTCTCGGGCGATTTATTAGACCAAATAATATCGTCGAGTTATTGCGCTAGACTGTTTGATATTTCTTATATGGGTATTTATGGCGCATGCTCGACAATGGTCGAAGGGCTTATATTTTCGGCTATATGCATAGACGGGGGATTTGGCGAAGTAGGGGCATGTGTGACGGGAAGCCATTACGCTACAGCGGAACGACAATTTAGAGGACCGTTAGAACTCGGCGCGCAAAAACAAAAATATTCGCAACATACGGCAACAGCCGCCGCCGCGGTTATAGTCGGGCTTGTAAGTCAAGGAATAAAAATCACTAAAGCGTGTATAGGAAAAGTCGAAGATTACGGCGTAACAGATTCGGCTAATATGGGTGCGGCAATGGCGCCAGCGGCAATGAGTACTTTAGTTCAATTTTTTATAGATACTAATACCAAAGCAGATGATTATGATTTGATAGTAACAGGGGATTTGGGCAAATTAGGTAGCGATCTATTAAGAATCTTAATGGATGAAAAAGGTTATCACTTGGGGCAAAATTATATGGACTGCGGAGCGTCAATTTATCATCACGACCAATATACCTCAGAAGGCGGGAGCGGTTGCGGTTGCGCCGCGGCAGTCTTGGACGCGTTTATATTGCGCAAAATGGAACAAGGTCAGTATAAAAAAGTTATCTTTATAGCCACTGGGGCGTTATTGAGCACTATCATAGTTCAGCAAGGCGAAAGCATACCCTGTGTCGCGCATTTGGTTTTATTGGAGAAGTGATTTATGGAAACATTTTTGATGTATATTAAAGTTTTTATAATAGGCGGCTTGCTATGCGTATTGGCCGAAATATTAATCATAAAAACAAAACTAACTTCAGCTAGAATTTTGGTAATTTTTTTGATTGTCGGCGTTATATTGGAAGCGATAGGCGTATTTAAGTATTTAAAAGAGTTCGCGGGGGCGGGATTTACCGTTCCTATTATCGGATTTGGAAGTTCTTTAGCAAAAGGGGCAATTGAAGCCGTAAATAAAGAAGGTTTTTTGGGAATGTTTAGCGGAGGGATTTTTAAAACCGCCGCGGGACTTGGCGCTGTGACCGTGTTTTCATATCTCTCGGCGTTAATATTTAGCCCAAAAAGCAAATAATTTTGTTAACAGGCATGCGAAAAAAAACATATATATTATAGATGTTGGAAGTTTATGTTTCGCCGCCTAAAAAATCTAAATTTAAGAAAAGATTTATAATAATTTCAATTTTATTAGCCATTATTCTTTTTGTATATATTTTTTTTCAGCGTAATGTAAACCCTGTAATAATCGCTATATCACAAAAACAAATTGAAGCGATGACAAATATGGCGGTCTCGCAAGCTATTAGCGAAATATACTCGCAAAATATATATTATACAGATTTGATAAACATTATATACGATGAACACGGCAAAGTAAGTTTAATTTTGGCTAATTCGACAAAAATCAATCAAGTAACTCAAAGCGTAGCGCAAAAAACATATTATCATATTGAGCAATTGGGTAAAGACGGCATAAAAATTGCGTTGGGAACATTAACAGGTATGCCAATTCTTACAGAAAAAGGCCCGCAAGTCGCTTTTGAGATATTGCCTGTGGGGTCTGTTCAATGCGATTTGAAATCAAGTTTTGACTCCGCCGGCATTAACCAAACGCATCATAAAATTTATGTGTCTGTCAATACGGATGTTGTCGTTGTTATACCGGGACTTAAGGACAAAAAAATAAAAGCTAGTTCTATCGCTTTGCTCGCTGAAAGCATTATAATAGGCGAAGTTCCCAAAACATATTTGGCGTTTAATAGTATGCACTCAATGCTGGATTTAACGCCTTAAAAAATTTTTATGCAATCATTAAAACATTGATTAAATAATTTTTTTATGTTATCATAATACAAAATAAAATTACAAAAAACTATGACCGCTTGATTATTAAGTTATTGAGCAGAGTTTTTGACAGAGAAAACGGTCCACGGGCTGAAAGGCCGTTAAAAACTTCAATAACGAATTTCGCAAGCGAGAGTTTCCTGTCAAAAAAACAGGACGCATAAGATAGCGTTAAAATTATAGAGTCTGTCATTTATACCATTAATAATGGCAGAAAACTAAGGTGGTACCACGGTATATCCGTCCTTTACAGGGCGGTTTTTTTATAGGAGGACATAATAATTATGGAGCAAAAGCTAAATGAATTAGTGGAAAATTGCATATCAAAATTAAAAGATTGTCAAAACCTAAATTCTTTAAATTCTTTAAAAATTGAACTTTTAGGCAAAAACGGCGAGCTTACTCAAATTTTACGCGGCCTAAAAGATTTGCCGCCGCAAGAGAGACCGCAAGCGGGTAAAATAATAAACAAAACTAGAGAGCAAATAGAAAAATTAATTAATGAAAAAGAAATTGTTTTAATCGAGCTTGAACTCAAAAACAAGCTAGAACAAGAGCGCATAGATATTACGCTTCCCGCGGCAAAAGTTTCGCGAGGCGGGCTTCATCCCCAAACAATCGTTAGAAATAGAATTATTGAAATTTTTACTTCTATGGGTTATTCGATAGAAGACGGGCCAGAAATTGAAACCGAATATTATAACTTTGAAGCCCTTAATATACCCGACGACCATCCTGCTAAAGACATGCAAGACACATTTTTTATAACCGATAATTTTAAGCATAATATCATTTTGAGGTCTCAAACTTCCAATACTCAAATACGAGTAATGGAAAAAACCAAACCGCCTATCAAAATGCTTAATCCGGGCAGGGTTTATCGTTGCGACGATATTGACGCGACCCATTCGCCTATGTTCCATCAAATAGAAGGTTTGGTAGTAGATAAAGGAATCAGCATGTGCGACCTTAACGGCACCCTAAGCGCCTTTATAAAAGAGCTGTTTGGCGAAAAAACGCGCGCTAGACTGCGCCCTTCGTTTTTCCCGTTTACCGAGCCAAGCGTGGAAGCCGATGCGTCTTGTCCTTTTTGCGACAGTGAAGGCTGTAAAATTTGCAAAGGCGTAGGCTGGATAGAAATTTTGGGCGCGGGCATGGTTAACCCCAAAGTATTGGAAAATTGCGATATAGACCCCGATGTTTATACGGGTTTCGCTTTTGGTTTGGGAATAGACCGCATAACCAATATTCTGTATGGAATAACTGATTTGCGAATACCTTTTGAGAATGATATTAGATTTTTAAAGCAATTTAGATAAGACAGGAGAGTAAAGTAGATGAAAGTTCCTTTAAGTTGGTTAAAAGATTTTGTGGATATTAGCGATATATCGCCCGAAGACTTGGCGGAAAAATTAACTAATATAGGTTTTGAAATTGAGGAAATCCAATATTTAGGCCAAAATATTGAAAATGTATTTACGGGCAAAATAACAAAAATAAAAAAACACCCTAACGCCGACAAATTAGTCGTTTGCGATTTGGATATGGGTAAACAAACGCTTACCATAGTAACGGGCGCTGATAACATAAAAGAAGGCGATATAGTGCCTGTAGCGACTGACGGCGCGATATTGCCTTGCGGCAAAAAAATCAAAAGCAGCGCGCTAAGAGGCGTGACATCTCAAGGGATGCTTTGCTCAGGCGAAGAGCTTTGTATTGACGACAGCGTTATTGAGGGCGCCGAGGTTGATGGAATCTTGATTTTACCGCACGAAACTGAGTTAGGGCAAGATATAAAGACCGTTATGGGTTTGGACGATTATGTTTTTGATGTTTCTGTAACTCCCAATAGACCCGATTGTAACAGCATATATGGGATAGCGCGCGAAGTTGGCGCTGTTTTGGGCAAGAAAGTTAATTCGCCTTCATTAAAATATGAAATTAATAACACTATTAATAACGACATAAAGGTTAATGTGTCTAATTTTGATTTGTGCCCAAGATATATGGCAAGCCGTATAAAAAACGCGCAAATTATGCCTTCGCCCAAATGGATGCGCGATAGGTTAAGAAAGGTAGGCATTAGAGCTATCAACAACTTTGCGGATATTACCAACTATGTTTTGATTGAGATAGGGCAACCTATGCACGCTTTTGACTATCGCAATATAGAAGGAAAAACTATCAATGTCAGAATGGCCAAAACAAGCGAAAAAATTACGGCTTTGGACGAAAAATCATATTCTCTCAAACCCGACCATCTAGTAATTGCGGACGGAAAAAAACCAATAGCGATAGCTGGCATTATGGGCGGAGAGTATAGTTCTATTGCGCTTGACACAAACGATGTAATCTTTGAGTCGGCGATCTTCGCGCGAGGCAACGTCCGAACAACTTCTAGAAATCTAGGCTTATCGTCTGAATCAAGCGTTAGGTTTACCAAAGGCGTAGATTATTGGTCTTGCGAAACTGGCATGAAAAGAGCGCTTGCGCTTGTTTGGGAATTGGGATGCGGAAAGATTGTAGGGGGCATAATAGACATCAAACAAAAAGAAGAAAAAGAAAAAGTTATTGATGTTTCAATTAATAAGATAAACAGCTTGCTAGGAATTGAAATTCCTTCTCAAAAAATAGCTGAAATTTTAAACCGCCTAGAAATAAAGACCAAAATAAAAGGGGACACCTTGTCTTGCGTGATACCCTTATTTAGAACTGATCTAGAAAATCACGCCGATATAGCAGAAGAAATAATAAGATATTATGGCTATGATAAGGTTGGCTTTACTTTGCCTGATACTAGTTCTAGTATCAAAATTGGCGTTAACAAATTTTATAAAGCTGTCGAACAAACCATGCAAACATTGGTAGGTCTAGGTTTATATGAAATCTTAACATATTCCTTTATCAATAAAAATTGGTTGATTAAACTTAATTTTGATAAGGATGATTATAGACTAAACACTATTGATCTTCTCAATCCATTGAGCGAAGAATATGGCTCAATGAGAACAACGCTTATACCTAACCTGCTCAGCGTAGCGGCTTATAATCTTAACCATAAAAATAACGAGTTTAGGTTGTTTGAGCTGTCAAGAGTATATTTACCCAAAAAGTTGCCGCTTAAAGATTTGCCGCAAGAATCTAATTATTTGGGCGCGGTCATTTGCAATGAAAAAGACGATTTTCTTACCGTAAAAGCTATTGTGGAAAATGTTTTAAGAGATTTTGGTCTAAACGCTTCTTATGAAAGTTCAAAAGAGCCTTTCTTGCATCCTGGTATTAGCGCCGATGTAAAAATAAACGGTCAAAAGATTGGCTTTTTGGGCGCTGCTCATCCAAGCGTTTTGAAAAATTACGATATAGACAAAACTTTGTATATATTAGAATTGGATTATGATAAAATATGGCAACACAAAAAATCAATAACATTTAAGCCGTTATCAAAATTCCAAGCTATAGAAAGGGACTTAGCTTTTTTAGTAAAAGAAGAAGTGCCCGCGCAAGAACTTATTGATCATATACAGCGAAGCGGGGGAGAAAATCTTGAATCCGTTGAATTGTTTGATGTTTATAAAGGCGCTCAAATACAAAAAGGTTATAAAAGCATGGCGTTTTCTTTGGTGTTTAGGTCTCATGATACAACTTTAAAAGACGAGGATATCTCCAAAAATATTGACAAAATAATAAGAGGCCTAAAATACAAATATAACGCGGAATTACGCTCATAACACAAAAAATTCTAGCGCATTATTAATAAGAATTGCTAGCATTATATGTAACCATAATCAACGCCCATAAATATTATGGGCGTTGAAGGCGTTTACTGCTTAAGATTTATGAATTATTTGAGATTTTAACCCATACAAAATGAATTCAAATATCATTACACCATATTAAAGGGATATATAAAATTTTATGCAAATAACATTATTACCATATTGGTCTTGATAGGCGAAAGAGGCCTTAAAAGAAGCGAAAATAGCAAAAAACACTACGAATATATAATACTTTGCCTAATAGAGTAATGCGTGAAAACAATTTTAACTGCTTAAAAATTGTTTATTATCCTTCAAAAACGAGCAGTTATTCAAATATAAGTATTGAATAATTCTCTAATTTGAATCTTTTACAAAACGAATTTATCTTAACACACCTTTTATAAAGCTAATTAATAATGATTAAAAACCTTTACTATATTAATCTTGTGTTATTGGATTTTACAGACTATAATAAAAAAGAAATATTTGATATTATTAATAACGGCAATATGAAAAAGTTTTATACAAAAAGAGAGTAATTATTTTACGGAGCTAAAATGGCTTCAAAAAATACTTTAAATGTAATTGAGTTTGATAAAATATTAAATTTAGTTTCGTCTTACGCGATATCTAATATAGGCAAAGAGCATTTGTTAAAGATTGCGCCTACAAACGATGTTGACGCCGCAAATAACGCCCTTGATTTGACTTATGAAGCGTTTTGCGTTTTATTTGAGAAGGCTATAGACCCTTTAGATTATTTTGACGATATAGAACATTTAATCCAAAAAGCCCAAATTAACGCTATTTTAAGCTGCGGCGAGTTATTAAAAATTGGTCGCGCGATAAAAGCCGCGCATACCGCTTTTTACAAATTAAAGCCTTTATCGGAATTTGACAAGCTACAACAAATCATAAATAAGATTACGCCTTTAAAAAAACTATCTGATAATATCCAGATTTCAATTTTGGATGAAAACGAAGTAAGCGACAAAGCTTCCGAAAAACTAGCCTCTATAAGACGGAAAATTACAAACTGTAAAGCGAACATAAAAGAAAAATTAAACAACTATATAAAATCGCCGACTTATTCAAAATACCTTCAAGATAATATAATAACCGTCCGTAACGAGCGCTTTGTTATTCCGGTCAAAATGGAATTTAAAAATGAGATAAAAGGACTATTGCACGACCAATCAGCCAGCAAAGCTACGGCCTTTATAGAACCGATGCAAGTTGTTGAACTTAACAACCAATTAAAATCATTGTTGATTGACGAACAAATTGAGATTGAAAGAATATTAATACAATTAACATCCAAGATAAATAATTACGCTGACTCGTTGCTTCAAAATCAAGAAGCGCTTATTCTCTTAGATATAGTTTTTGCCAAAGCGCGATACGCAGAGCTGACAAAAGCGACCAAACCAAACATTACACAAGACTATTACATCAATATAAAAAAAGGAAGACATCCTCTAATACCTCAAGACAAAGTTGTACCCATAGATATAGAGATAGGGAGCAAACACAAAGTTTTGATTATATCCGGACCTAACACAGGCGGAAAAACCGTATCATTAAAAACCGTAGGCTTGTTTTCCATTATGGCCGCCAGCGGTTTTATGCTTCCAGCGCTAGAAGTCACAATCCCAATATTTAAAAAAATATTTTGCGATATAGGTGATTTTCAAAGCATTGAAAACTCTTTGAGCACTTATTCTTCCCATATAAAAAATCTGGCTGATATTACTAATAACCTAACTCAAGGTAGCCTGATTTTGATTGACGAAATCGGCGTCGGGACCGATCCTACTGAGGGCGCGGCTTTAGCGATAGGGATTATAAAGTATTTATTGAAGTTTGATGTCTTGGCGATCATTACGACGCATTATTCCGAGTTAAAAGAGTTTTCTTTAACTCATCACAATATACGCAACGCGTCTATGGAATTTGACTACAAAACCTTATTGCCGACTTATAAGGTTATGATGGATTTGCCCGGCACCAGCAACGCTTTGACCATAGCGGGACATTTGGGTCTTAACCAAGAGATTTTGAAAGAAGCCAAAAAGGCTATTAATCAAGAAAAACATAATTATGAAAATGTATTAAGATTGGCGCGCTCATTAAAATCTCAGGCAGAGAAAGAATACGAACAAGCGCGATTAGAACGCGAGCAACTTCAACAAAAAATTAAAGAAGTTATAAAAGAAAAAGAAGAACTTGCCAAGATTAAAGAAAAAATTCAGTCAACAGCCGATAGGGAAGCAAAGGCAATAATCCAGAAAAAAACTGAACAAGCCAACGAATATATAGAACAGATATCCCAAATATTAAAACAAGCGGAACTAGATGAGAGCCAATTGCTTAAAGCCAAACAACTGCGAACAGCGCTCAAGAAGCAATTATATAAATCCAATATTGAACAAATCGGATATTTGGAAGATATAAAAGATTTACAGGTAGAGGATATAAAAGTTGGTATGAACGCCTATTTAAAAAATCTTAATAAAGAATGCGTTATTTTGACTTTGCCCGACAAGAAAAATCAATTTGATGTAAGCGTCGGCAATATGAAAATTAAAGTAAAAACAAGCGATTTGGGCGTTTTAAAAGATACGGCGATAAGCCCCCCCGAAAAAAAAGAACACAAAACAATAAATAAAGTCTTAAATACCTCTATAATTTCAATACCTGAAAAAATATCGCCCGAGATAAATATTTTGGGACATACAGTTGACGAGGCGATAGTAAAATTAGATATTTTTATAGATAACGCGCTAAGGAATAGTATGTCAGAGATAAAAATCGTGCATGGAAAAGGAACGGGCGCGTTAAGACTCGGAGTTCATGAGTATCTAAAAACCAACACAGCGGTATCAAGTTTTAGGCTAGGCATATACAATGAAGGCGGAAGCGGAGTTACGATTGTTAGTTTAAAAACTGTATGATATAATTATTAAAAATATAAACGGTGATTTGATGATAGAAACATATTTTGAGCAATCCAATTCTTGCGAAAATCCAAATGCCAATAAAGGCAAAAAAATTTTTTTTAGAATTTTATATTATCTATTTATAGTTTTGGGCATATTTTTGATTTTAATGACGCTATATTTGCCTTTGCCAGAAAACGCGACTTGGTATCAAGTTTTGATTTATATTTTGCTTTGGCTTTTGATGCCAGTTTCTTTGTTTTTTGGCTCGTTTTTTATAAAAAAGATATTAAACAATATTAACCCCGTTTTTGACTATGTTCTCAACGGTAGGGAATTTTATATCCTAAGAATTTACGATAATTCAAAAAGAAAAAAGTTTTTGCAGATTAATGTATCACAAATGGCAGCAATCGGCAAAATATCTTTGGACAGCTATACGCGATATGCCGCGGACCCAAACATCAAAAAAATTTACGCTTTGACAAATCCGCAAAACGAAGATAATATCTATTATATGTTTTTTAACGATGGAATAAAAAAATCATTATTGCATTTTGAGCCCAATCAAGAATGCCTTATGAATATCCATCGCACAATAGGAAGAGATATTGTTTCAAGAACATAAAAAAAGCTATAAAGAGTAGTGATAAAATGATATATCTAGATAACGCAGCCACTACAAAAATGTATGAGGAGTTGGTGGATGTTTATAAAGAATATGGATGCGATAAGTTTTTTAACCCTTCCTCTTTGTATAAAAAATCTTTAGAAATAGCGTTAGATATCCGTAAAGCAAAAGCCGAATTAGCGGAGTTTTTTGGCAGCGACGCGGGCGAGATTGTTTTTACAGGCAGCGCGACTGAATCCAATAATTTGGCGATAAGAGGCGCTGTCAAAAAAAATTCCAAATTAGTCATTTCCGCTGGCGAGCATCCCTCTGTGCATAATACAATAATGGCATTAAAAAACAACGGCATTGAATGCGAGATTATTCCTTTGCAAAAAAACGGTCTTGTGGACGACCAAAAGTTATATGATTATGTGTCCAAAAATAAAGATGTTCGTCTGGTGTCTATCATTCATGTAAGCAATGAGACCGGGGCTATCAATAATATAAAAGAACTTGCCCAAAATATTAAAAGAATAAACCCTTCTATTTTGTTTCACAGCGACGGCGTGCAAGCCTTTGCCAAAATTGATATCAAAAATTTGGGCGTGGATTTGTATAGTTTTTCCGCGCATAAAATAAAAGGTCCTAAGGGGATAGGCGCGTTATTTATTAAAAAAGGCGTTCGTTTAAATCCTGTAATCACGGGAGGAGGGCAGGAAAATAATTTAAGAGGCGGAACTGAGAATGTGGCTAATATAATCGCTTTTTCTAAAGCCGCCAAGTTATTTAGCCAAGACTATAACTATGACCAAATGTTAGAGTATAAGACAACATTTTTGGATGTTTTAAGGGAAAAAGTCAAAGATATAATCATTTCGATAGAAGATAATTATAATACTGCGCCACACATAATATCTTTAATTGTGCCCGAAATTAAGGGCGAAACCTTGCTTCATATATTAGAAAGCAAGGATATTTTAATCGGATTAGGTTCCGCATGTTCGTCCAACAGTAAGACAAACCGCATATTGAAGTCTTTGGGATACTCATCAAAAATGGCCCAAAACTCGATAAGAATAAGTTTTTCGCCTGACAACACCCTAGAACAAATTAAAACCGCCGCGCAAACTTTGGCTTCTGTAATATTGGAATTAAAAAAATAAGGATAAGTTATGAAAAAAGCAATTATTATAAGATATGGAGAAATACACCTAAAAGGCGCTAACAGAAGCTACTTTGAAAGGCTTCTAGCTGATAACATCAAATACGCGCTAAAGAATTACCAATATGAGCTCAAAATTATAAGAGGGCGTTATATTATTACAGGCTTTGATGAAGAAGACGCGATAATTGCCAAGCTTTCCAAAGTGTTTGGAATACATTCTTATAGTTTAGGTTATATGATCCCTACAGATTTGCAGACCATAAAACAAACAGCGCTAAATATTCTTGAGCATTGTCGCTCTTTTAAAGTCAGCACCAATAGAGCGGACAAAACATTTCCCAAAAACTCTCAACAAATCAGCGCAGAGGTGGGAGCGTTTATATTAACAAACAAACCCGAGTTGAAAGTAGATTTGCATAATCCCGATATGACGGTCTTTTTGGATTTGAGAGAGGACGGCAATACTTATGTCTATTCCAGCAGCATATCCGGGCTTGGCGGTTTGCCAGTCGGATGTAGCGGAAAAGGCATGCTTATGCTATCGGGCGGGATTGACAGCCCTGTGGCGGGATTTATGATGGCAAAAAGAGGTCTTAAACTTAACGGCGCGCATTTTTTTAGTTTCCCATATACAAGCGAATTGGCAAAAGATAAGGTTATCCAATTATCTAAAATCTTATCTGAATATAACAACGGCTTTGATTTGTATATTGTGCCTTTTACCAAAATCCAAGAAAAAATTAACAGTCTTAACACCTCTTATACAGTTATATTAATGCGAAGATATATGATGCGCATTGCCAACATTTTGGCGCAAAAATTTGGTTGCAAAGCGGTGATAACAGGAGAGAGTTTAGGGCAAGTGGCGAGTCAAACATTGGAAAGTTTGGCTGTTACCGATCATATTTCTAAGCTTCCTGTTTTTAGACCGTTAATAGGGATGGATAAAGCCGAGATAATAGAAATAAGTCAAAAGATAGAGACATACGATGTGTCTATTTTGCCTTATGACGATTGCTGCACTATTTTTATTCCAAAGCATCCTGTAACAAAACCTAGTTTAAAATCCATAGAAAAAATTGAAAAAATCTTAGAACTTGACGACTTAATTATAGAGTCTATCAATAATACCGAGTTAATAAAAATCTAATAATTAGTCGCTTTTTGACTTTTAGTTTTTTTACTTTTTATCAATTCAATCATTATTTCCATAAATGATTTTTTCTTGCTATTCAAGCTATCAGCTTTTGATTTAATTTCCCATTTTATATTAATGGCGCGTGGCGGCAAGTTATTAATAGAAAAAATCTCGCGCTTTTTATATCTTGGCGCGGACAGCGCGTTTGCCAAAACCAAATTTTGATTTTTATTATATTCAACCAAATCAATATCGGCATAAACTATAGTCTTAGGTCTAACAAAATCGTGCGGGGGGTTATCCTTATACAAGGAGTTATTTATATTTTTTGTAATCATAGTGGGATATGTTCCGCCTGTTACATTGCGTGCCAACGCGCCTTTTTCGTCATTGGAAAGATTACCAAGCCAAATCCCGATTGTATGCTTTGAAGTATAAGAAACGCAATACGCATCGTTATTTTGCGAAGATTTCATATAACTATTTGTGCCAGTTTTTGCAGCTATTTGATAAGGGCAATCCCTAAGCCGCTTAGCCGTACCTTCTTTTGCGGCGGTCTGAAGCATATCGGTAATCAAATATGCCGTATCTTCATGAATAACCTTTTGGGGACACGGTTTTGATTGATAAATAATTTTGCCGTCTTTTGTCATTATTTTTTTTATTAAAGAACTTTTTTCAAATATACCATTATTGGCAAAAACAGTATATGCTTGAGTCAAATCATACAATGAAATACCTTTATGCAATCCGCCCAAAGCCAAACTCAAACCGCTATCTTGTTCGTCTAAATTAATATTTAACTTCCTTAAAAACTCTATTGAAGCATCTATACCTATTTTTCTTAATGTTTTGATTGCGGCGATGTTATTTGAAGCGCTTAACGCTTCTCTTACGCTTATCCAACCAGCATGCTTTCCATTGTAGTTTTTGGGGGTATATCCATTGTAATTAACAGGCTCATCCAATATAAGCGAAGCGGGAGTTATTAAGTTATTATCAATAGCTGGAGCATATACCGCCAAAGGTTTGATTGTGGACGCGGGCTGTCTTTTGGTTATAATATTATTATCATTAGATTCTATCAAGCCGATAACGCTATTAGCGCCATTATCAATTATTATGCCTGCATAATCGGGCAATACGCCATGTTTATTTTGCGTGTAAGGTAAAAAGTTATCAAAAGTTTTGCTTATAATATCTTGAACATCTCGGTCATAATATGTATAAATAACACAGTCCGCTAGGTCTTTTTCAGAGCCGTTTATATATTGACATGCCTGCCTTACCGCGTGTTGAGTATATATGTCTTGACATTTTTTTTGTTTATCATGATTAAATCTTACTGTCGTATTTATCGCCTCTTGGTATTGAGCGTTGGTTATGAATCCGTTTTTGAGCATAGCTTTTAATACTTTTTTTTGCCTATTTACAAGGTTATCCCAATTATTATAAGGATTATATTTGGCGGGGGAATTTATTATTGCAGCGAGCGTAGCGGCCTGAGCGATATTTAGCTCTTTAGCGGGCACAGAAAAATATGCTTTGGACGAGGATTCTATGCCGTGTAATCCATTGCCAAAATAAATAATATTAAGATATTTTTCCAATATTTGTTCTTTTGTATAATTTTTTTCTAATTGTCTGGTAATATGTATTTCTTTTAGCTTTCTTTTTATAGTGCGTTCATTTGAAAGATGCGTGTTTTTGATTAATTGTTGACTTATGGTGGACGCGCCTTCTTTAAATGACATTGTTTTTAAGTCTTTTAACAGCGCGCCCATTATTCTAATATAATCCATGCCTTTATGCTTATAAAACCTTTTGTCCTCAATAGCCACAAACGCTTTTGGGACATAATCGGGAAGTTCGCTGATTTTCACGGCATTTCCATATTGCCCGTTATATTCCAACGGCGTCAAATCATTGCCCAATACTTGTATTGACTTGCCCAAACTGTCTATTGATTTTTTATCCAAATCAATATAATCTATACT
>DUVY01000039.1 GCA_012840805.1 Clostridiales bacterium
AACAAAGTCCGCGGCATCAGGGCGGCGGTTTGTTCGGATGTGTTCAGCGCAAAGGCGGCAAGAAACCATAACAACGCCAATATATTATGTTTGGGCGAACGGGTAATAGGCGCGGGCGTAGCCACAGAAATATTAGAGGCTTTTTTCTCGTCGGATTTTGAGGGCGGAAGACATCAAAGACGAGTCGAAAAAATATCCGACATAGAGAAAAACCCTCATTTAAAATAAACTATTGAGAATTTATAAGTTTATGTTAAAAGAAATATTTGAAGTTATTACATCCATACAACAAACAACAGGGCTTGAGATTGATATTTTCACGCCCGCGGGCGAGCAGTTATTAAGCACGCACGACCAAAAAGACCTTTACCAATTTGATATGAGCCTAGAGCGCCTAAGAAATTTCGAAGGCATCGCGCTTGACAAGGCGTTTAATATTACATATTTTTTAATCGCTATTGATACCAAAGAATATATCGGCGTGATTACGGGCGCCAATAAAGTATCCAAAAATTACGCCTATATGGTTTCCAAGCTTTTGGAATCCCAAGCCCAAAACGGCAAAAAAGAGCTTAACAAACAAGATTTTTTCAAAGAACTTTTGTCCAACAAGCTGGAATCTTACCAAATCCAATCATACAAGGAAACATACAACCTAAAAGACAGGGCGTATTATGTAATTAATATTTTGGCGGCGTCCAAAGACATAAAGCTTATTTTGGAATACCTTCAAGAAATTCTTCAAGAGCCCGATGTCATAGCGCCTATGCAGGGCGGCAACATCGCGGTTTTAAAAACTTGCGACGAAGAAGACGATTATCAATCGGCGGGCGAGTTTGCCCATATGGTATGCGACAACATAGAGCAAGAGCTGTCCAAAACCGTCCACATCGGCGTAGGCGGCATCGCTAAGGATTTTAATGACTTGCCCTTGATGTATTCGCATAGCCTGTTATCGCTGCGGCTAGGCAGGCTGATAGACGAAAGGGTCAAAGTGTTTTCATACAAAGACTATTTGCTTATAAAATTATTGGAAGAACTGCCCAAAGAAAAAGTCAAAAAATATCTTGAGATGTCTTTGGACAAGACGGGGTTTAGCGTTTTGAAAAACCGCGAGCTTATGGACACCGCCGAGCAGTTTTTGAACAACAGCCTTAACATAAGCGAAACGGCGCGCGTAATGTATATGCACAGAAACACGCTTATATATAGATTGGACAAAATAGAAAAAATGATGAGACTTAACTTGCGCAAGTTTTCGGACGCGATGGTGTTTAGAACGCTTAATATTTTATTCAAATTATTAAAGGGAGACTCAAAATAAAATGGATTACTCAAAAAGGGCGCTAGAAGCGCACAAGCGCTGGGGCGGAAAAATAGAAGTCATATCCAAAGCCAAAATCAAAAACAAAGACGATCTGTCTATCGCTTATACGCCGGGCGTCGCCGCGCCGTGTATGGAAATAACCAAAGACCCCGATTTGTCCTATGTTTATACAAGACGGCGCAACCTAGTCGCCGTTATTACGGACGGTTCGGCCGTTTTGGGGCTGGGCAATATCGGCGCTGTAGCGGGGATGCCCGTTATGGAAGGCAAATGCGCGCTGTTTAAGGAATTTGGCGGCGTGGACGCGATACCGATTGTAATAGATTCGCAAGACACCGAAGAAATAATCAAAACCATAAAAAATATAGCGGGTAGTTTTGGCGGCATCAATCTAGAAGATATCGCCGCGCCCAAGTGCTTTGAGATAGAAAGGCGCTTGATTGAGGAATTGGATATTCCCGTTTTTCACGACGACCAGCACGGCACGGCGATAGTCGTTCTCGCGGCATTGATTAACGCTCTAAAAGTCGTAAAAAAAGAAATGAAAGACATAAAAATAGCTCTAAGCGGACCAGGCGCGGCTGGCGCGGCTATAACTAGGTTATTAATTGAGGTCGGAGTAAAAGATATTATATTGGTTGACAAAAAAGGCATTATATACCGCGGCAAAAGCGGTTTGGATTTTTCAAAACAACAGCTTGCGGCTATTACTAACAAAGACAATATACAAGGCGAGCTAAAAGACGCCATTAAGGGCGCGGATGTCTTTATCGGCGTAAGCGCCGCTAATATTGTGTCGCAAGATATGATAAGGTCAATGAATGCCGACCCAATAGTTTTCGCTATGGCAAACCCTATCCCCGAGATTATGCCTGATTTGGCGATACAAGCCGGCGCCGCGGTGGTAGGCACGGGCAGAAGCGACTTTGCCAACCAAATCAACAATGTCTTAGCTTTTCCCGCTATTTTTAAGGGCGCTTTGGCTGTGCGGGCGCGACAAATATCCAAAGGAATGAAAATAGCGGCGGCTTACGCTTTGGCGGAACTTATAGACGAAAAAGATTTAAGGGCTGACTATATTATCCCCGACGCGTTTGACAAAAGGGTATGCGAATATGTAAGCCGCGCGGTAGCCGAGCAAGCGATCAAAGAAGGCCTAAATAGAATATAAAACAAGTTAACGTTTTGGGATTTTAAAATATAGTTAATGAAAACCGTATTTATATAATTTTATGATTTAAAAATACGCTTTACAAAAAAACACAAAAAGCCGCTTTTTTTGCGGCTTTAATTTTTAATATTTTGTTTATTAATTCAAAAGATAATTTTAATAAAATTTCAATATGATTTCTTTTTATTTATTGATTTTTAAACATACCGACTTATCGCCTTTTATTATCTTGACTTATAAACCTTTTTTTCTATAAGGCTGACCAATAGATACATACCCGCTGCCATAACGCAAAGCAAAAACACAGATGTCATTACTAGATCCATTTTAAACACTTGACCGCCATAGACAATCAAG
>DUVY01000004.1 GCA_012840805.1 Clostridiales bacterium
GGGCTTGAGGAATAATCGGTAGCCATAAACACAGCGCCCAGCATCAAGCCGCCTGTTAGAATATGCCCCGCAACCACAAGCATCATGTCCGCAAAACTTCCGCCCGACGGCAAAGCGTCAAATAAAAACGCGAACACGGCAACCCCGCCTATGATCATAAGCGGAAGTCTTGGGTCAATTACCTTTCTAATGACCAAATAAATAAAACCGATTAATATCGCGATAACGCTTGTCTCTCCAAACGCCGCGGCGCCTTTGTTGCCTATCAAGAAACTAAACCAATTAGTTGATACCGCCGCCGCGTCCCTTCCTGCGCTTAGCCAAGTAGCCGAAGTCGCGGCGTCCAATCCTATGATATTGCTAGTTCCTACCGTTCCCATAGCAGAGCCAAACGCAATTACCATAAAAATACGGGCGGTAAGCGCCGGATTGGCAAAGTTTCGCCCTATTCCGCCAAATACCATTTTTACTAGAACTATCGCGAAAACCGCGCCTATTATGGGCATCCAAATATTAGCAAAACTTATTGTGCCGGGAATAAAAGCCATCGCCTCTTTGTCATATGCCCAAATCATAGATACTGGCAAGTTAAGAGCTAACAAAATTCCTGTTACGATACAAGAAAGGTCGGTAGCGGATGAGTTTTTGACCGCTTCCCAATTCCATTTGTTATTTTTTATTAAAGTAAATAATAATTCTGATACAAAAGCGGTTGCCGAACACACGGCGACTAAAATTAAAGTTCCCCACCCAAAAAACAATACGCCCGCGATTATACAGGGTATAAGCGCTATAATAACATCCAACATTATTCTTCTAGTTGAGAATTTGGATGTTATGAAAGGGGAAGTTTTTACCACAAGCTTATCCATTTTTATATACCCCTTTTTGCTATCATTCTTTTTGATTTTTTCATAGACGAAACCAAATCGCGTTTTGCGGGACAGATATAACTACAACACCCGCAAAGAATGCAATCAACAGCGCCGTATTTTTTGGCATCCGCCCAATCGCCCGCGATGCAAGCAAGATCAATAAACATAGGCATTAATTTCATTGGGCAAACAACCGCGCATTTTCCGCAATTAATGCACTGGCTTGGCGAGATATTGTTAATTTCTTGCTGAGTCAAAAATAATACCGACGAAGTGGTCGCTGTAACCGCCTCTTCATTACTTTTTGCGGCTTCGCCCATCATTGGTCCGCCGTTGACTATCATAACGCATTGAGCTGACTTTATATTATCTAGCTCTTTTGTTAAGTTTTTGATTTCGGATTTTAATTGTTTTATTTGCGCGGATTGAGATTTGTCTAATTTATTAAGTTGTCCTTGTTTCTCGCGAATTGAATCTTGAATTATCTTACTATTTTCAAGCGAATCAGTAGCCTTGCATTCGCTTAAAATATCTTTATATGTAGTGCCCAGCCTTACCCAATAATTGCCCTTATTTTTCACCGCGCCGCCGGATACAGTGACAACGCGCCTATATAAAGGTTGTCCTTCCCAAACAGCGTAATAAACAGACAACGCCGTATGAACATTGTTAACCACAACGCCTATCTTGGAAGGTAGCTCGCAAGCGGGAACTACTCTTTTGGTCAAAGAGTATATAAGCTGCTTTTCAGCGCCTTGGGGATACTTGGTTTTTAAAGACACTACTTTTATATCGGAATAGTTTTTAAGGTTGATAATTTTATTTAAGGCGTCTATCGCGTCTTTTTTGTTGTCTTCTATGCCAATAATGATATTGCTTACATTAAGCGCTTTGGCTATGTATTTTGCGCCTTTTAAAATCTGTTCGGGATATTCCAGCATTATTCTGTGGTCCGAAGTGATATAAGGCTCGCACTCTGAGCCGTTTAAAATCAAAGTATCAATCTTGTCGTCTTTGGGAACATCTAATTTGGCGGCCGTAGGAAAGCCTGCCCCGCCCATTCCCACTATTCCGCAATCGGCTATTCTTTTTAATATTTCCTCGCGGGTAGGATTATCAGGCCGAGGCAAAAAATCGGTCTGGTCTGTAAAGTCGTTGTCAATAACAATATGCGCGACCTCGCCGTTAGAGGTAGGTCTGTTTTCTATGCCCACAACCTTGCCGCTTACGGACGAAAAAATATTGGCGCTTACCGCCCCGTCTGCCGAGGCCAATAACGCGCCTATTTTAACATAATCTCCTTCCTTAACGCATATTTTTGCCGGCTTGCCCACATGCTGAACGACGGGAATATACACTTTCGCAGCTGGTGTCAACTCGGAAATATATTTTTTGTCTGTGAATTTTTTGGTAGGCGGATGCACGCCGCCAGGAAAATTAATTGGCATTGATTAACCATCCTAAATATTAAATAATTCGACAATAATTATAACATTCAAAACGTAAATTGTCTATATAATCACAATTTATTATAAATTATCCTAATAGTATTATGCAAATCTTTTGTAAGCTTTATGTAAATATTGGAAAGTATATTAGTCTTATCAATTTTTACTTATATCAAAAAAAATTAATTCTAATTGTAATTGATTAGAATATATTAGTTTTATGAAAGCTATAACAAATAATGATCGACCCTCCCTAAAAGAATTATTAAAACAAAAACCGCAAGGCAAGATAGACAAAGTCTTGCTGATATTTAGTATTATCATAACCTTATTTGGTATCTTAATGGTCTATTCGGCAAGTTCTTATACCGCATATGTCAGATATGAAGACAGCTTTTTTTATTTGAAAAAACAGGTTTTGGGCGCTGTGTTGGGATTGGGCGCTATGATGGGGTTAACTTATTGTAACTACAAAATCTTAGACAAATTAAAGCTGCCTATTTTGATTATTTCTATAATATTGCTTATTGTTGTCTTTATCCCGGGCGTTGGATTGGAAAATTACGGCGCTAACCGCTGGATTGACCTTCCGGGCTTTACCATTCAACCGAGCGAAATCGCCAAATTCGCCTTTATAATTTTTGCCGCGGGATATATGGCAAAAAATCAAGATAAGATGTCAACCTTTATGGGCGTTTTGCCTGTTTTGGCGGTAGGTGGATTTATAGCGCTGCTAATTATTTTAGAGCCCAATATGTCTATTACGGTATGCGTTATTTTGTTAATGCTTTTTATGCTGTTTTTGGGCGGAACTAGGATTAAACACTTTGTGATTTTGGCTTTGCCTGTGGCGGCTTTGGTGCCAATTTTGATATTGATTGAACCGTATCGAATGAATCGCCTTGCCGCTTTTTTGAATCCTTGGGCGTCGCCTTTGGAAGAAGGTTTTCAACTTATTCAGTCTTATTATTCTTTGGGAAGCGGCGGTTTGTTTGGCGTAGGACTTTTTAAGTCTCGCCAAAAATATTTATTCTTGCCTTTTTCAGAATCGGACTTTATATTCAGCATAATTGGCGAAGAATTGGGTCTGGCGGGATCTTTGTTAACAATCGCGGTTTTTTGTATTATTATTTATCGCTGTGTTCGCGTGGCGTTAAACGCTCCTGACAGGCTAGGCTGCTATATGGCGGCGGGCGTAGGCGCGATAATCGCTATTCAAGTAGCCGTCAATATCGCCGTGGTCACAGGCAGCATACCGCCCACCGGACTTCCCTTACCCTTTGTAAGCGCGGGCAGTTCTTCTTTGGTAGTGTTTATGGGCGGAATAGGCATCGTTCAAAATATCTCAAGGCATAGCAATATATTATTATCTTAAAATTCTAGCGCCTTTTTATCATTTAGCGCCCAAAGTTTTTGTTAGTTCTATAAATTTTTCGCCGCGCGCCTCAAAATTAATAAATTCGTCAAAGCTCGCGCAAGCGGGCGATAACAACACATTGCAAGGCTTTATACTTTCCGCGGCTTGCGCGCTTTTAAAAAACGCGTCGTGAAAATCGCGGGCTGGAATAGTTTTTTCAAGCAAGCCGACAGTCTTTATATCTGACAGCATTTTGTGTTTGGTAGCGCCGCAAATAACTATGTATTTGATTATATGATTATAACTGTCTTTTATCTTTTTAAAATAATCCAAAAAACTTATGCCCTTGTCGCTTCCGCCCAAAATCAAAACCGTGGGCGCGGTCATACTCTTTATCGCCATTAGGCTTGAATCAGTATTAGTGGCTTTTGAGTCATTGATAAAAGTTATACCGCCCAAATTTCCAACATATTGCAAACGATGTTTGACCCCGCCAAATTGAGTTAATGCTCGACCAATAGTTTTAAAATCAACATTGACAAGGTAAGCGCACAAAGCCGCCATAAGCGCGTTATAGACATTATGGTCGCCTATAAGCTTTAAATCTTTTTGGTCAATAAGATATTTGCCGTCTATGTAAATTTTGCCGTTTAGACACCAAGCGCCATTAACTTTTTGTTTTTGGCTGATATATAATTTTTTGGACAATGACTTTAAATACGACAAAATATCAGATTGGTCACAATTTGCGATTAAATAGTCTTGATTGGTTTGATTTTGAAAAATGCGAGTTTTGCATTGTATATAATTTTGCATTGTCAAATGTCTGTCCAAATGATCTTTTGTTATATTTAAAATGCCGGCGATAAAAGGTCTAAAATTTTGGACAGCTTCCAATTGAAAACTTGAAACCTCCAAGGGCAATATGTCGTCTTTGCCGTATTCTAGCGCTTTGGAAGAAAAAGGAGTTCCTATATTGCCCAGCGGCTCGTTTTTTATGCCCGCTTGAGTGAAGATATGGCTTATAAGGCTTACGGTGGTGGTTTTGCCATTAGTGCCCGTAATCGCTAACAATCGGCTTTTATTCAGCCTAAAACCAAATTCAAGTTCGGATATAACAGGGATATTGTTTTGAAAGCACATTAATATATTTGGGTCATAAATACTTATGCCCGGGCTGATAATGCATTCGTCAAAACTTTTTATAAAGTCATTGGTCAAATTAGCTTTTCTAGTGTCGGCAATCAGATACGCGTCGCAACCTAAAGATCGCAAAATGTTAAAAACGCTTAGACCGCTTGCCCCGCCGCCCAAAATCAAAACGCGCTTTTGGGTATAGTCCAATTTTTACCGCCTAAATTTACAAGAATAATAAATATAATATAACGCTCAAAATGCCCATAACCGCTGTCGCCATAATATATATGACGGTTATTTTAGACTCGTGAATGCCTTTTCTTTCAAAATGGTGATGAAGCGGTGCCATAAGAAAAACCCTTTTGCCCCCTGTCGCTTTAAAATATAATACCTGTATAATTACGCTCAAACTGCTTAACACAAACATAACGCCTATTATGGGCATTAATAATTCAAGCCGCGTAAACACGGTTGCGCACGCGACCGCGCCTCCAAGCGCCAACGAGCCGGTATCGCCCATAAAAATTTTTGCGGGATAACTGTTAAAAATCAAATATCCCAGCGTTCCGCCCATTACAGCGCCGGCAAAAATAATCTGTCCGATATATTCATTGATTATTTGGTCGGTATAGCCCTCATTGTATAGATGATTAACATAAATAAGCTGTATCAAACAAAAAAACAACATAAATACTAGCGTCACCCCTCCCGCGAGCCCGTCTAAACCGTCGGTAAGATTAACGCTGTTGGTAACCGCCAAAAACATAAAAATTATAAAAGGAATAATAAAAAACCCCAAATTAATTTCTATTGATGTAAAAGGAATTAAAATATAAGAACCAATATTTTTATTTCGGAATATATAAATCGCGATAATTATGGCTATTAATGTTTGGGCGATAATTTTTTGGTAAGCTTTTAGGCCTTGATTTTGTTTGTATTTAATCTTTATAAAATCGTCCAAGCCGCCCACGACGCCGTAAGCCGTCATTACCGCGACGGACATAAGAGAAGAGCCCGAAAAACCAAGAAACAGCATAGCGATAATGACAGCCAAAATAAACCCAATGCCGCCCATTGTGGGCGTGCCTTGCTTGTTTAGATGATTGTCAACATAATGCAAAATTGTCTGACGCGCTTTAAGTTTGCCCACGATCTTGATAACAAGCGGAGTAAGCAAAGCGGATACCAGAAAAGATATAATCAACGCAATAAGAGATTGCAAAATTATCCTAATCAATTAAGCTACTCCGTGTTTTTTATAAAATTTTTTACGACTTCTAGATCCGAAAATGGATATTTTACGCCCTTAATTTCTTGATAAGACTCGTCCCCCTTGCCCGCAATCAAAATTATATCGTCTTTTTGGCTTAGGGATATAGCGTGTTTTATGGCTTGCTTTCTATCGGGGATACAAGTATATAAGCCTCTTGTCTGTTTCGCGCCTTGTTCTATGTCGTAGATTATATCTTCGGGCTTTTCAAAACGCGGGTTATCGCTTGTAATTACCGTATAATCAGACAGGCTACATACCGCCTTTCCCATTTTGGCGCGTTTGTCTTTATCCCTATTGCCGCCGCAACCAAACACGGTTATAATTTTGCCCTTAGCAAATTCTTTTATACCGTACAAAATATTAACCAAACCGTCGGGGGTGTGCGCGTAGTCAATAATAACTTGTTTGTCGTCTTTTATATAGGTCTCAAATCTACCTTTAACTGTTTTGAGATTTTTTATTCCCGCCGCGATATCATAAAGGCTGACATTGAGAATGTAACAAGTCAATGCGGCGCACAAAGTGTTATACATATTAAACTTGCCCGGCAGCGCGAAATTTATTTCATACAACTTGTCAAAAATATTAATCACATATTTTAGGCCGTTAAAGCTAGACGAATAATTAACACCAAAAGCGTCAGAGGGATTTTTACAACCGTAAGTAAAACAAGGGATGTCGCTGGTTTGACAAATCTTCCTGCCCAATTCGTCGTCCGAATTGATTACGGCTAGTTTGGCGTAATATGAACAAAATAATTTTGATTTGGCTTGTCTGTAATTTTCTATTGTCTTGAAAAAATCCAAATGGTCTTGCGTGCAATTAGTAAACACCGCGACATCAAACACAAACCCGTCAATTTTTTTTAATTCTATGGCGTGCGCGGACACTTCCATAACTACCCAATTCGTATCGCAATCCGCCATTTGCCTAAAGATCGAATGCAACTCTATCGGATCGGGCGTAGTCAAGGTAGGCGGATATGTTTTGCCGTCTATGATAGTTCCCGATGTTCCAATAAGACCCACCTTTTTGCCCGCCGCTTCGCCAATGCTTTTGATTATATATGTAGTGGTGGTTTTGCCGTTGGTGCCCGTTACCCCTATTAATCTCATAGACTTGGCGGGATTGTCATAAAAATTGGCGCTTATTATGGACATAGCGCTTCGCGTATCGTCCACTATAACCTGAGTTATGTCAATATCGTCAAAAACTTTTTGACTTATTATAGCCGTTGCGCCGTTTTTTAGGGCTTCATATACAAAATCATGTCCGTCGGTTTTTTCGCCTTGAAGACAAAAAAACAACCCGTCATCTGATATTGTCTTGCTATCGTGTGAAAGGTTGGTTATTTTTCGGTCTTGCCCAATAATCTCTTTGGGTCTTATTCCTTGCAAAAGTTTGGATAGCTTCATAAGTTTTCCTTTTATTTAAAATTATAATCCTTAAGATAAAAAATCTTTGGGTTTTTGTTGAAACTATCGATTAAGCTGGTTGGCAAGGTTTTTATAATCAATAAGTATCTTGGTATAAGCGTATTTCAAATCCGAAGACAATTGAGCGTTGGAACGGATATTTAACAAAGACTTTAGGGTGGTTAAGAGCCCCTTAAGCCCTGTTTTAATATAAATATGTTCAATTCTGCTCAAATCTTTGGTCAATTGATCGTATTCGTTTAGATGCTTGTATAAATCGTCATAAATAAGCTGTAAGTCTTGCAAAACGGCAACCTCTGTAATCTGCGCTTTGTCTAATTGAATGCTGTGGTTATATAATCTTTTGTATATTGTGTCCCATTGGGATAAAGACTTTTCTACCATTTCTTTAACTTTTTTGTCGGTAAAATTCATAACAATTTCAGGGACGGTAATTATATATTTTTCGGACGAAAATTGCGTAATATTCGCCATTACGCTTATAGCTTGCTGTTCTTCGGGATAAACGGCGGCAATAATTCGATAAGGTCCATCCACAAGAATATAGCCCCCTCCGCCCAATTCTCTTATCGCTTCTGACGCTGTTAGGGCTTGGCTCTCCGAAGAAAAAGCGCCTAATTGGACTGCGTAATACTGCGTTTTTTTGGTTTCGGCTTTGTTCAGCTTTCCCAATAGATGACCAATATTAAGACCTTGAGCTAATAATGTAGTAAGAAATACAGTAATAAAAAACCCCGTAAGCAATAACGCTACGGCTGTTATAATTTCTGATTTTTTTAGTTTGGGTTTATATGATTTTGTATAAGGCAAAGCATTATAATAATTCCTGTCAAGATATAAATTGTCATCATTGTAATAATCTTGCTCCTGAGATTGATTTGCGTTATACGCGTCATAATAATTATCATTATCTGATTGTTCTTGATAAAAATTGCTGTAACTTAAACGCTTTTTGTCATAACTCCATTCGCTATAATCAATCCCGCCCTTTCCTTTTTTCATTCTTGTATTACTCCGTTATTTAGGATATACTTCTATTTAATACTATGTAAGGCGGATTTTCTTTATGCAATATAAAATCCATACAACGCCTATTTGGGACGCTTTCAAAACAGAGGATTGCCTATGCCCAATGTGCCATATTAATCAAGAGTTGGTTGACGGGCTTGTGGATAGATATTTGAATGAGGCGGTAATGGTTCCGATATCTCGGCAATTAGTAAATAAATACGGCTTTTGTTGGCACCATTATAATATGCTCCTTAAGGGCGATAATATATTAGGCGTCGCACTACAAAGTATAACCAGAACAGAACATTTGCAAAACATAATAAAGCCGCCTAAAAATTTAAAAAGCGCGACAAAGCAAGCGACAGAATTATTAAACCAAAGCAGCTCTTGCGTTATTTGTCAAGACGCCGAGAAAACTATGGATAGATATTATATGACAGTGGCGCAAATGTATTACAACGAGCCGCCTTTTATGAAAGCGCTGGATTCTTCGCGGGGTTTTTGTCTTTTTCATTACGCGAAATTAATGCAGAACGCCCGTCACGCGCGCTCAAAATCAATTTCATTTTTGGAATCTTTATATTCCGTCCAAATAAGCACGTTGGCGAAACTAAAAAGCAACCTAGAATCTTTTTCTCAAAAATTTGACTATCAAAAGAAAGATATCCCTTGGGGCAATAACAAGGACGCGCCTTGGAGAACTTCCCAGATTATCACAAAAAAGAAAATCTAAAGATTTTAAGTGTTTATTAAATTAGCTGAAAATCTTAATATAATAATCAAATATAGTCAAATATAATCAAATTAATGGCTAATTATAGTTTAAAGAAACTATTATTTTTCAATATTGATAAGATTTTAAAAACATCGCGAAATTTTTACAACTTTTATTTGCCTTTCCATATCTATAGGAGTATAATCATTGGTATCTTTACCAAAAAAGGATTTGTATATGGAGGAGCTTATATTTGTAATCGGAGAATTATTGGTTACCGAGACTAATTTGATAGAGTCCGTAGTTTATCCGCGCGAAAAAGAGTATCCCAATAATCTATTGGCGATAAGCAAAGACGGAAAAAAATACGAGATTGCGATTCGCGCATTGGATTGATTTACGCTTTTTCAGTTTTTTAATAGACCTTAAAAAAAGCGGTCGCAAACGCTTTTCGTTTGCGACCGCACAAAACGCAGATGACCTGTAAGCCGAGTTCTGTCGAGAATGACCATCTGTCTGGACATATCGTTGCCGATATGTTCAAGCGATTTTGTCGAGAGCTACGGCGGACCACCTTGCGCTCTCTATCTTGCATCAGGCGGGGTTTACAGCGCCGCATAAGTCGCCATATGCGCGGTAGGCTCTTACCCTACCCTTTCACCCTTACATACTATTTGGTATGCGGTTTGCTTTCTGTTGCACTTTCCTTGAAGTCGCCTTCACTGGATGTTATCCAGCGCCCTGTCCTACGATGCTCGGACTTTCCTCATTTTTTAAAAAAACGCGGTCATTCAGTCAACTGCAATAATATTATACCACAATTGATAACAAATGTATCAAAGCAAAGTTTGGAAAATTTTGTATTAAATAAAACTAAAGTCTTTAAAATTATAATCTAATAATTCTATTTGCTCAAGAATTTTTTTGTTTTTTTCTTAATATATCTCCAGAATTTAATTTTAAATCGGTATGGATATATAATTCTTGTTGGACTTGATCTGCTATCATAATTGGTTTTCCGTTGATATTTTGCATTTTTTGAACATTAATAGTTTTCAAAAAAGTATCGCCAGGCGACAAAATTTCTAATTCGTCGCCTATCTCAAAGCGATTTCTTTGTTCGACCAAAGCTTTGCCATTGTCATATTCTTTTACAATCGCCACAAAATCATAAGTTTGAATCGTTCTTGACGACGAATAACACTCTTCGGGCTTATCGAAATAAAAACCGGTCGTAAACTCTCTATGCGATGTCTTATAAGGCTCTTGTAATATATATTCGGGTATTTTTTGATTATTTGCCAAATAGTCTAACGCCCGTCTATACGCGTTTACGATAGTTGCCACATAATAAGCAGTTTTCATCCTTCCTTCAATTTTGAAAGAGCTTATGCCCGCTTGAGCTAATTTGTCCAAATGATTTAGCATATTTAAGTCTTTAGAGTTAAGGATATATGTCCCCTTGGCGTCTTGATTGATTACTAGCTGTTTGTCGGGCTTAGTTTTTTGGTATAGCATATAGTCCCAGCGGCACGATTGAACGCACTCTCCACGATTAGAATCTCTACCTGTAAAAAAGTTGCTTAACAAACATCGTCCCGAATATGAAACGCACATAGCTCCGTGGACAAAAGCTTCAAGTTCTATGTCTTTGGTAAGATTTTTATTGATGTTTTGGATTTCTTTCAAGGTCAATTCGCGCGCTAGGATTACTCTTTTTGCGCCAAGGTTGGCGTAAAAATCTATCGCGCGCGCGTTGGTAGTGTTTGCTTGCGTGCTGATATGAACATCTAGGCTGGTGTTTTTTAATACTATATCCAAAACGCCCAAATCGCTCACTATTACGGCATCTATTTTTGCTTCTTGAAGTATATTAAGATATTCTTCAAGCTGGGCAAAGTCATTATCGCGTGCAAAAATATTGACGGTGACATACAGCTTTTTACCTAAGTTGTGAGTATATCGAGCGGCTTCAAATATTTCGTCATACGAAAAGTTTTGACTGTATTGTCTTAGGCTGAAATTATGCCCGCCCATATACGCAGCGTCCGCGCCAAAGTAAAGGGCGGTTTTTAGTTTTTCCATATTGCCCGCGGGGGCTAATAATTCAATTTTTTTTATATCTTTCATAATAACTTATATCTTTTGGCAAATCGCCACATAGTCATCGCCTGTTTTTATTATCTCGCATTTTAATTGCGGGCATTTTTTTAACGCTTTTTCAAATTTTCGCAAGTTTACCGCGATAGTGCGCATTTTGTGATAGGTGTTTTTTCCATTCTTTGATAGACCATAAAAAGACAAATTATCACAAAACAATATTCCGTCTTTGTCCAAAATTTTTAAGATATTAGGCAAATAATTAATATATTGACCTTTCGCGCCGTCTAGAAATATAAAATCAAATAATCTGTTTTGCAATACATACAGACCCAAAAGAGCGGCAGCGTCTTCTAGTATTAATTCCACATATTGATAAAGACCTAGCGATTTTAAATTAGCTAGCGCAAGCTCAAATCTTTCAGGGTCAATATCAACCGTAGTAAAGCTAATATCTTTTAAGTCGGCGTAACTTTTTATTGAGTTCAAAATCTTTGCCGCAGAATAACCCGAACCTGTTCCTATTTCCAAAATTTTGTAAGGCTTATATTTTTTTAGCGCTTTATCTAATTGTTCCCACGCGGGCTCGCTTATAGTCGGTATATTATTATGCTGGCAATACTTCAAAATATCTTGTAAGCGCATATCAGTTTTCTATTATTATGGGCAAAATCATCGGGCTTCTTTTGATTTTTTTGTTCAAAAAATTGCGAAGATTTTTTCTTATATTGTTTTTTAAAATTTCTCTGTCAACTTGAACTTTTAAGTCAATTCCGTTAACCGAATTAATAGAAACCCGCTTAATTTCCTCTATCAGATCCACAGATTCTCTGGCATAAATAAAGCCTCTCGTTATTACATCGACAGACGAAACAGTCCCGCCTTGCTCAATGCCCATTATAACCAGCAACATTCCGTCCTCTGATAGACGCCTTCTATCCCTTAATACTTCGGCGCCTACATCGCCTATGCCCGCCCCGTCAACTAAGACATTGCCAGCAGTAACATTGTCCGACCTTTTCATAAATTTGGAACAGACTTCAATTTTGTTGCCAACCTGTGGCATTAGCATATGTTTTGGATTGTGTCCCAAATCAGCGATCATTTCCATATGCTGCTTAAGATGCCTAATCTCGCCGTGAACGGGAATAAAAAACTTGGGTTTTACCAAAAGATAAATGAGCTTGAGTTCTTCTCTAAAGGCGTGTCCCGAAACATGAACATCCGCCAACGCCTCGTATATGACTTTGGCGCCTTTTTGGTATAAGTTGTTTATTACATTATATACCAATTTTTCGTTGCCGGGTATGGGCGAGGCGGATATTATGACCGTATCGTTATCGGTTATTTTTACTTTGTTAAACTCTCCGCTTGCCATACGAGTAAGCGCGCTCATTGGCTCGCCTTGAGAACCGGTAGTAATTATGACCAGCTTATCGTCGTCAATCTTTTTGGTTTTTTCCAAATCAACTATTTGGTTTTTGTCGTATTTTATTTCGCCAATTTTGGAAGCGGCTTCCAGCACATTGTGCATACTGTGTCCGCTAAACGCGACCTTTCTTTCAAACTTTTGCGCCAAATCAATTATTTGCTGAATTCTATGAATATTGGACGCAAATGTCGCCACAATCAAACGCCTTTTCGTGTTTTGCACGAAAAAATTGTATAACGATTTTCCCACGGTGGATTCGCTCATAGAATATCCCGGTCTCTCAATATTGGTGCTTTCGGACAATAACAAGGTTATGCCCTTTTTGCTTAACTCGGCAATCCGCCTTAGGTCAATCATTTCTCCGTCAATAGGATTATAATCAATCTTAAAGTCGCCTGTATGAAAAACTTTAGCGACGGGACATTGAATATACAAAGCGAAACTACCCGAAATAGAATGGCTTACTTTGATAAACTCTACCGAAAAAGCGCCCGCTTTTATAACCGTGTTCTTTTGGGCTATATTGACATTGACATTTTCTATTTTGTGTTCTTTGAACTTATGCTCCAAAAGAGCCAGAGTAAGATTGGACGCGTAGATAGGCGCGTGGATTCCAAACTGTTTTAATAAATAAGGCAAACCGCCTATATGGTCTTCATGACCATGAGTAAGAAAAAAGCCTCTAATCTTATGGATATTATCAATCAAATAACTGACATCGGGGACAACAAGGTCAACTCCGGGCATATCAATGCTTGGAAACGCCGAGCCGCAATCAACTACTATAATATCGTTTCTATACTCAAAAGCGGTGATGTTTTTGCCTATCTCGCCAACACCGCCCAAAAATATAACTTTAAGTGTATCCAAAAATCCTCCAAAATCTTTAGTTAAATTTATTTTATCAAAAAATATTATATACTATTTGGTAGTTTTTTACAAACTCAAAGTAAAACGATATTTTTGGCTACACTAATAAAGCTATTTATTAAAAAGTGTCATTGAGCGCTGTTTGCGCTTTTTGTTGAGTTTGAGAATATTGCGGTTGTTTGTATAATACGGGTATATAGTGTTCGGGCGTGGCAATCGCGCCATGGCAAGAAACATCCAAAAAAGTATTGTCAAATATAATACAATCAGACAAGGAAATATTCCCGTCAATATAACAATTATTGCCTATAATCACATTATTGCCTACATCCACATTAAGCCCCAAAAAACTTCTCTTACCCAAATATGTCCGCCTTAGAGCGATGTCATATAGTTCTGGACTGTTTTTTGTAAAATAATCAAGTCCTTTGACGCCCTTGAGCGTGTCCATATTGGCTTTGAAATACTCCTCTATGCACCCTATATCGCACCAATATTTATTAATCCTATGCGCGAATATTTTTTTGCCTTGGGCTAAGATTATGGGAAACAAATCCCGCGCGAAATCAAACGGAATATCTTTTGGGATATAAGTCAATATGTCGGGGTTTATTATATAAATTCCGCAATTAATCAAATTGCTTATAATTTCTTTTTTTTGGGGTTTTTCCACAAACTCTGTCACATAGCCGTATTTGTCTGTTTTGACGACGCCATAAAGCGAAGGGTTTTCTACTTCTTTAACCGCCATAGTGATATCGGCGTTGCTTTTAAGATGCGCGTCATAAATTTTCGCCAAATCAAGATTAGTCAGCGCGTCCCCGCTTATCACTATAAAAGGATTTTTATTAAGCCAGGCTTGTGCCGCCTTTACGCTGCCCGCCGTTCCCAAAGCTTTGCGTTCTATAAAATATTTAAAACGCATCGGAAAATAATTGTTTACGGCGTCAATAATCTTTTTGGGCATATGCATAAGCGTCAGCGCGATATTATCAATGTTATACCTTAACAAAAGTTCTATAATATAAAAAATAACGGGCTTTGCCAATACGGGCATAAGGGGTTTGGGTATGTTTTTGGTTAGCGGCATTAATCTTGTGCCCTTGCCGCCCGCCATAATAATAGCTTTTATGTCTTGTATGTTCAATTGTCTTGTCTCCCCAAAAAAAAGTCAATGTCTTTAGATTGCGCAAATTTTTCTAAAAAATTCAAAAACCAAAACTAACGATTGTCTTTGGTTTTTTTTGAGTTTTTATTTATAAAAATATTTTCAATCAGAATCCATACGCCCAAAACCGCCAAGAATACTCCAAACAGCCTTGAAAGCGAAACAGAGTTAATGTTCTTTATAATCAAAGACGAGATTACGCTAAAAACCAAAGCGGGTATTATTATAAATAAAATTCCTTCTGTCTTTACTAACTTATTCTTAAAATGCAAAATAAGGGCTATTACAGCCATTGGTATAAACGAAGCTAAATTAATAGCCTGAGCTATATGCTGTTTTAGCCCGCCCAACATAGTCAAAAGCGGTATTGTCAAAGTCCCCCCGCCCATACCCATACCGCCTAGTATGCCGCCCGCAATCCCTATCAAAATAAATTTTATAACTTGCCACATAAAACATCCTCGCGATCTTTCTAAGGAAAAAAAGTCATTTTTAATCCAACCAAAGTCATAACCGCGGCAAAAATTATTCTTATGACTTTGTTGTTAAGTTTGGACAATAATACAGCGCCCAAAATGCCGCCTATTATCACGCCGCCACCGGCTGATAAGCCGCTTTTTAACTCAAAATAGCCCGACGCTATATAGATAATCGCGCTTACAATACAAAGCGGTAAGATGATTAAAATAGCCGTCGCGTGAGCGGTCTTGGTTTTGTTTTTTAAAACGCGTTCCAAAACAGGAACAGCAATCATTCCGCCCCCGCCGCCAAAAAAACCGTTAATAAAACCTATTATTGCTCCGCATATTAATAAAGTAATCTTTTTTGGGAATTTTTTCATATCGCAAATAGTTTTAGCTTGGACGCCCCAAAATATTAAAGAAATGGAAAAAAGGTATATAACAATTGATTTTAGAACGCTAATTTTATATAATAATAAATAGTTTACAAACAAAGCGAAGAATTATAAGGACTTATAAAGGATATAATCAAAATGACTAAGAAATTAAGAATATTATTACTAGGAATTATTATAGCGCTTGTATCATTAATAGGTAATCTAAATTTTGCCGTTTTGGCGGCAAATTCTTCAGATAACGATAATCAATTAAATATCAGTATGGAAAACTTGATTGACAATGAAAGTTTTTCTAATGTGGGAACTTCTTATCCCGCTTCGCCGGTAGGCTGGGTCGGTAACATAATGGATAGCAAATTGTCGTCCAATGTAGCCGCTGGAGTTATCAGTCTAAAAGTTGATTCGCTTATGACGGCGGTTAATCAAGAAAATAATTCATATAAACTTCCTAACGATTTTATAAAAAAAGTCAATTTTAACACTTTGATAAGTCCTTTTGATTATAATTCTGATACGGCTAACGCTTTGATGATAAGCACTCCCAACCAAACAGCTTACGCGTATAAGTCCAGTACATATGAAATAAAACCAAACTCTTATTATAAGTTAAGCGTTTTTGTTTATACTCCTGATTTTTCAATAATAGGCGAAGATTATAATTATGGCGCTTTTGTCGCTATAAACGGCGATATTAAAGCAATCAGCGAGCCAATAAATACCTATAATACTTGGAAACAATATTCAATATATTTTTCAGGTTATAGCTATAAAACGGCATCCGTTCAAGTTTCTTTACAACTTGGCGATGTCGGACAAGATAAAGACGGCAACAAAACAATGAGACCGGCGTCTGGTTATGTCTTTTTTGATAAAGTTCTTTTACAGCCAATTTCTTACGAAACTTATCAAGAAAGCAAAAATAATTCTCTAAAAAGCGATTATTTTGCCGATGAATTAACTAGCAATATTTTGCCCGAGAGTTTTCAAGCTGATTTTGAATCGGGCTTTTCTAATTGGCAAAATGAAGAAAGCAATAATGTGTCTGTTTCGGTCGCGAACGATGTGCATTTGCCTTTTGGAAATCAAGCTTTAAAAATAGCAACCAAAGGTCGCGGTTATGCGGGATATCGCTCGCAACCTTTTAAAATTGAAAGACACAAATTTTATCATCTTGGTGTTTGGCAAAACAAAGCCGATATAAGAAGCGGCACAGCATTTGCTAATATCGTCTCAAAGGATAAAAATGGAGAATATAAAAGCCACGGTACCCTAAACAGTTTTTCTGCTAACTTAGGAGAGAATTCTTGGCTTGGAGATTGGAATCAAGGCAGCTTCTTTATCAAAGGCTCTAGCTTAATGGACAAGGAAGTTTATTTGGAGCTTTGGTTTGGCAATAGTTCCGCTCCCGCTGTCGGAACCGTGTATTATGATAACATAACCTTGGAAGAAATTTTGCCAGAAGATTATAACAATCACAGCTCAAGCGGCACTACGATAGTCTTTACAGACAGTCAAGGCGGACCCAGTCTTGTAAACGGTAATTTTGACTCTATAGGCAACTATACTGAATACGCTTATCCTATGCCCGTCGCGTCATGGAACGCTTTGTTTGAGCAAAAAAACGAGAATAAAACAATCGCAGGCATTATACGAGGCGATGAAGAACATTTTATGGCAAACCGCCATCTATACGGCGCGCCGTCATATCCTTACGCTATTGACAACCCTAATACTAATTTGTTAATGATTGCCAATACTAAGCCCTCGGCTTATGGATATTCTATTGATATTTCCGTGGCGGCTGAGACTTATAAGAAAATATCAGTTAATCTTCAGACACAAATCAACGGGAACTACGGCGCGGAATTGGTGTTAAAAAACGACGATATTGTTATATCCAGACATTCAAATATAAATACCCAAAATCAATTCATAACATATAACTTTTATGTTTACAGCGGCATTAACGCCCATAACCTTACTTTAGAAATTTGGTTAGGCAAAGAAGGGGGTTTTAATAACGAGTATTACACAAGCGGTCATCTGTTTGTGGATTTTGTTGACGCCATAGATTCCGATCAAGATTCTTATGAAAACGCAAATAGTAAATTTGATAAAAAATATAGTTTTGCGTTAGAGAATTTTGAAACTTTTGAAGAAAGCAATAAAGCGTTAAAAACGCCGTCTAATTGGACAATTATCAATCCTTTGACGCATATAAAAACTGTAAAAGCGGGCATTATTAACCTAAACGAATATGACGCATGGGCGTTGGGCGGATTATCCAAATCAAAGATTGGCAAAGATAATTTATCCCCTTACGCTCTAGTAATATATAGCCCCGAACCTACCGCCTTTGGTATGAAACAATCTTTCGCAATTCGCTATGAAACGGACGCTTATTATCAAATAACCATAAGAATTAAGACTGTTGACATACCGCAAGATAAAGGCGCGAAGATTATTTTGGAAGCCGATAAATACTATTTTGACAATATTAATACCGAATATCGCGAATTTAATTACGATAATGACTTTGTAGATTATAAGTTTTTTGTCAATGTCGGGGCGTCCGCGATTACGCACAACATTCAAATTTGGCTTGGCGATAATACAAAACCCTCAGCGTTGGCTTCGGGATTGGTTGTTGTGGACCAAATATCTATTGAAAAAATAGACGAAACCGCATATGCCGAAGGCATAGCCGCGCTTTCTAGCGAAGACAAAGACCAAATACCCGATAACATCGCTAAGGCTGTTTTGAGTCAAACTTCGGACGAGAGCACAACCCCCTCGGAAGACGAAGAAGATAAAAAGCCTTTTGAATGGTGGCTTGTGCCCTCGATTTTGTTCTCAATTTTATTGATAGTGTGCGTTATAGCTATAATAGTTAATTATGTCGCGCCCGTAATTAGCAAACGCCTAAAGCGCTCCAAAAAAGGCTCTATCGCTTATGACCGCCGTTTGACTGTCCATACGGCTATCAATAAGAAAAATAAAGAACAATCAAAACCCGACACAAAAGCCGCTAAAGAAACTGAAAGCGTTGACTCCCCTGAAGAAAAACAGCAAGAGGTTGAAAAACGCCTGATAAGAAGAAAAAAATACACCCCCAAAGAATATAAAGACGAGTTTGAGGATTAATAATAAGGGCTGTAAAATTTGCAGCCCTTTTGTTTTATGTAAAGCCAAATACAGCGTTTATTAATCTTTGATTATTTCAACGTGGATTTTTTAATTTATAACCGCCCTGTATTATCTTGTAAATATCTCCTTGATATACCCTTACAAGCCCTAATTGGTCTAATTCTTGTTGGATATCGGCTTCGGGTTTTATATGGGTTACAAGAAGCTTAAAAGGCTTATCTTGCGCGTATTTCGCGCCCTGATACAAAGACATATGCGGAGTTTCGGGCGCGTGAAGTTCGGTTGGATACGCGCAGTCCATTAACACGGTTTCCGCGCCGTCAGTCAAAATATCTAAATTGGGATTCAGCACCGTATCCCCTGTGTAAGCCAAGATAACTTGACCGTCAGATATCTTAACCCCGAGAGTCTTTTTGGGGTGCACCATTTCAATAAAATTAATATTCAGGTCTTTAATCTTGATGTCTTTTCCGTCGTCAATATGAATAACATTAAATTCGGGCATTGAAGATATTAGACGATATTCCAGACTATCCTCTTGAGGCATATAAACATCTAATTTGAGATTGTGGGTCGCACAATAATATTTCAAAACAAAGACATCTGATATATGGTCAAAATGCAAATGCGTTAATATAAGAGCCTCAAGTCTTTTTATTTCGGTGTGTTTTTGCAACTGCGCCAAAACGCCGCTGCCGCATTCAATCAAGACTTTAGCGTTTTGGGACTCTATCAAATATCCGCTTAACGCGCAATCTTTTTCAGGGTAAGGACCCATACATCCCAAGATATACAGTTTCATTCGTGTTTCTCCTTTTCTATTGACGCTATTACTTTCATTCGGTCAAATAAATTAAGTTTTTGAGCGACCTTTATTAACACCCAGCCGCCCGCGACCCCAAACAATGTTTGGGAAAAATTAGATAAAATCAAGAGTGGCGCCAAAATAGCCGCGATCGCGCTCGCGTGAGGATTGCCCAAAACAGCCAATATCACTTCATAGGCAGTATAGCCTATTTGCATAAACACCGAGGCTGTTATCATCCCTATTAAAATGCGGATATTGGATTGTTTTTTGCCTTTTATAACCAAAAAGAGAGTTGCCATTAATCCTTTTATTAATAAAGTCGCGGGCGCGTAAAAAGTATATCCCAAAAAAATATCAGCCAAAGCGCTGCCGACCGCAGCGGGTATGATCGCGACATAACCTAAAAACATACAGGCTGTAAAAATAAAAATATCCCCTAGATTGACATATCCCATACCAACGGGAAACGCGACAAAAGCGGTAAAAACAAATATTAAAGCGCCAAAAACAGCTATTAACGCTATATTATAAACCGAGCGGTTTAGGTGTCTAGCAAAGTAGTTTGATTCGTTGTTTTGTCGCATATATTAATATTTTTCCTTTTTATTTTGTTTATTTTGATTTTATCATACTGAAAATCTATGTCAATATCTTACTCATTATCATAATTATAATAATGAGAAGAAAACGCCAGAAAAAATAGCTGTAAGATTATGTTAATAGCGATTTAGCTCTTGATTAATTAATTATCGTTATAGTATAATACAATTACGAAAGACATAAATTATATTAACTCCTGCTGTGTTTGTTATGGCGCATAATTTTTCCCACAGAACAAAAACGGGAGAATGTGTACTGCCGATTGCTGTCAGGCCTCAGAAATTTCACTGATTGAAAAATCAGACAGCGGGGGAAGACAAAAACGGCGTCAATTCACCCACCTGCGTAAAGCGGGTAAAAGATTAGCGTCAGACGGCATATGCGGGATTCTTTTTTTAAAAGCAACCTCTTTTGAGGTTGCTTTTAATTATTAATCTTTAAGAATATCTTTATTCATTAGAAATCTTGATTGTAATTTCTTGAACGTCCTTTTTGGTAATACCGTATTGAACAAAAAACACAATACTTACGCAAAGCACCAGAAAAACGCCGCCCAAAACCAACCAGCCCAAAGACGCAAAAACCGTTTGGCTCATCTGCTGGTCGGCTTTAAAACCAATAATATCAAGCATTATGCCTGCCAAAAATGCTGATAAGCTTTGGGAAAGTTTGTAGGCGAATGTCATAAAGGCATTATAAGTTCCTGTTTTGTTTATGCCCGTGCGATATTGTTCTACCGCGATAAGATCCCCCATCATTGAGTTTGGCATTGAAAAAATAGCGCCTACGCCAAAGCCTGTTACAAGCATTCCTACAATCAAATAGCCTAATAAACCGCCCGCATTTATAGTGTGAAGATAATAGTAAGAAACAAATATAAAACCTTCATAAAAAATACCCACAAGCGCGATTGATATTCCTAATATGAGCGCGCCTTTTTTGTCAAGTTTGCGGGATATAAGCATCCAAAAAGGCTGGGAAAGTATTGTCATCAAAAACAGCGCGCCTAACATAATCGCGGTTTCAATAAAATTTAAACCAAAAGTGTATTGAAAAAAGTGAAGCCCTATAGATGTCAAAAATGCGGCGCTCATCAATGATACGGAATATCCCACGACCAACGCTCTAAAGTTTTTTATCTTGAATGATTTGAAAAAATCAAGAAAAACATTAAATAATGATTTTTTTTCTATTGTTCCTGTGCGCGCCTTTATGTTAAGCCGAGGCATTTGATTGTATGTTCCCATAAACGCCAAAGCGCTTGAAATAAGCATAACGCATGAGCCAATATAGGCCATTGTTTGATATTGCTCTATATTGGTTTTGTCTTTAAAGATTACGGCTAGCAATACTGTTGGGATAATCATTCCTATAAGAAAAAATATCGTCTTAAAAGCTTCCAAAGAGGAACGATCGTCATAACTACTAGCCAATTCCACTCCTAGCGCTTGATATGGCGTTTGAAAAATTGTGTTAAAGGTTTGAAACAGCAGAATAAACACCACAAACCAGATAAATTTGAGCCATACTGGAAAACCTACTGGTAACGACCAGAGCATAATATTGACTAAGGCAACTCCAAACATGCCAAAAAACATAAATCCGTGCCTTCGTCCAAAAATCTTGCTTTTTGCCCTGTCTGACAGCGCCCCAAAGATAGGGTCGCTTCCGCCGTCCCAAATTGTGCCTATAAGTATAGCTATACCCATAAGCGTGCCGGGCATAAGATGCGCAACCGTTCCAAAAAACATCAAAAGCGAGGTTGCTGTTTGGGATACCATACAAAAACCCAAACTTCCGATGCCAAACATTATTTTTGATACTGTTGACATTATAGGTTTTTGGGCTATTTTAGTTTTTAGAAAAATCATAATTAATGCAATTATATATTAATCTTTTAATCTTTTCAAGTTAAGATAATAAGATGTATTGATTATAGTTTTTTAAAGGTGGAAGGCGATACCGAGGAAGTGGTTATGCGCGCTTACTCGCATTTATACATGGTAAAAAAGCGCCAGACGATAGAAAAAATAGACGAATATTTTAGCCAAAAATTCATAAAAAATGAATTTTGTTCCCTAAATGTGCCCTAAAATTCAAAAATCACAAAAACAAAAAAACCACAACATCTTGTGGTTTGGCTTTTGGCACCACCATGGAGAATTGAACTCCAGTTTCCGGCGTGAGAGGCCGGCGTCCTAACCTCTAGACTATGGTGGCATATATTGGCTGCGGGACTAGGGTTCGAACCTAGACTGTGCGGGTCAGAGCCGCATGTGCTACCGTTACACAATCCCGCAAAAAAGTAACTTTAATTTTAAGCAAATTAGACTATATTGTCAAGTATTTTGATATTTTTATTTACCTATACTATTAATTACATAATATACCAAAAGGATTTTTATATTGCGGACGCTTCGCATAGCCCTTTGATTTCTTCTGTTTGTTTGCCTATTTTTAGTTTTCCGCAGATAAGTAAGCTTGCCGCCGCCTTATCTTTAAATAAGATTTTGCCGTCAAAACGCAAAATAATATCGGCTTGCGTGTAGTTATTGGCGCGGATCGCTAAATTTTCGTAATTAAATAGTTTTTCTACGCCGCACTCGGCGCATATATTGAGTTCAAGTCTGCCTCTATTAAGCTTGATAATAAGACTTGTCCCTGTATCCAAAACCGAAATCGTGGAAAAATTATAGTCCGAAAACTTATATCCCCTTCCCTTTATTATGCCCGTTGTTATAAAAGAATCAAAATTATACATCAATATTGAGTTATCGCACATATAAGAAGCTAAGCAAACATTAGCGCTAAGCATATTTAGCGCGTAAAATCTTTGGGGAAGTTTTTTGGAATTGATTCTGTGAATATAACCTATGCTTTTAATATTATGGATTTTGCCGTTAACGCTTACCTCTCCCTCAAAGTTACCCAATTGCGTTATAAATTCCATTCGGGTATTGCGCGGCAAAAAATTAAAAAGCCCTATATGACTTTTGCCCGATATTACGGGCATTATTTTTAAATCGCAACTTATGCTGACTTCGCCAAATAGCGAAAACTTAAGGCGCCGCGGCGTAAATATATTTTCTAAGGCTTGAAACTCTTCTTTAAATACTCGGCATTCTTTTCTTGAATATCTATTGGACGCTGTTTTGCCGTCCAAAAAAGCCATCGCAAAACATAAGTCTTTTAGCATACCGCAATATACGCTTAAGAACTTTCCGTCTAAGTCAAATTCAAATAATAAGATGTTATTCATAAGAATTTACCTTAGTTTATGTTATAACGAATAGATTTATCCTTGATTGATTATGCCGTATGTCTTCAAAAGCCTTTCTATGTTTTCCAGATAGTAATTCAAAAAATTAAAAGGTTTTGCCGTGTTTTTGAGCCCAATCCACAAAGCGTAAATAAGTTTTGGCTTGCCGTTAAGATTGCCGTTGAGAATCTGCGCCAGCACATAAATTTCTTCCCTTGTTACTATATCTATATCGCTTTCTTTGGACAAAAATATTATCATTTCAGAAACATAAGTAGAGATTTCGGCCGCTTGTTCGCGGTTAAGAGGTCTGATGTATTCATTATAATATAACTTTTCGTTATTAATATTCATCATGGACAGCGCGGTTCGCTTAAATTTTTGAATTGCCTCATAACACCAATTTTTATACGCGGTGTTGATATTGTCGGTGTCTGACATATAAAATTCTTGCAAAAACGCTGTTAAATTAAGTCTTTTGGCGTCAATTTCCCATAGCATAGAAAAGACAAACGCCAAAAACTCTTCTTTTTGTTCGGGGTATTTTATAACAAAAACTTCAGGCGCGACGCGCACGCTTGCGTTTGCCAATGCCGAAGGAAAATCAAAATCTTTGACGCAACACGCCAAAATTTCGTATAGGCGCGGATAGGCGGCTATGGATTTTAGCACCTGCGTCACATACTTATCCGACATAATAAACTTAGCGCAAGACATCTCATCGCACGCTTTTATAAAAGCGTCAGGCAAACCTGAACTCATCTTTTACCCTCAAAAATAATTATAGTTTTTTTAGATATTATATCATAGTAAAAAAAGCTAATCAATTGTAAATATATAGCTTGCATATAGTCATATATTAATGTATAATGTAAGAAATAGTTGTAAGGAGGAAGACAATGAAATCCGTAGTTCTCAACCTGCAATATGCCGATGTTAAAGATTTCGTCAATATTGTTAGCAAATACACGGTAGAAACCGATCTAAAAAGCGGTAGATATACGGTAGACGCAAAATCTCTTTTGGGGATATTTAGTTTGGATTTGTCCAAGCCTATTACTTTGGAAATTCATGACGGTAAAGACGCGGACGAGTTAATAAAAGAACTAAAGCCATTTATAAAAGAAGATTAAATAAATGCCCGCCTTGTCTTTTTATAAAAGCAGGGCGATTTTTTGGGGCGAGCTTTAAGTATAACAGCAAGTTGCATTAGCTTTATAATTATTAAAGATTGCATTATTTTCCCTTTAGTTATAAAGGGAATTTTTTTGGTCAAATTCTATATCAATTAAAAAATACAAATGTAAATATTGTTAACATATAAAAAGTGACTAATTGTGAATTGTTTGTTATAATAATTACCTATAATATTGATTAGAATTCGTAAAATTGACAAAAAACAAGAGGAAAAATGACTAACAGAATATCAATTGGACTTGATGTAGGCTCTACTACGATAAAAACAGCCGTTTTAGATGACAATAATAATATATTATATAGCTCATATCAAAGGCATTATTCTGATATAAAAAAGACATTGGTTGATGTCTTAAATAAAGTATTACATAGATTTGATAACTTTAGCATAATGGTAACCGGCTCGGGCGGTATTGCCGTTTCGAGATGGTTGGATATTCCTTTTATTCAAGAAGTTGTGGCGGGCGTAAAAGCTATTGAGGTTTTCGCGGATAGGACCGATGTCGCCATAGAATTAGGCGGCGAAGACGCCAAAATCACCTACTTTAATAACGGTAGCGTCGAACAACGAATGAACGGCACTTGCGCGGGCGGCACGGGCGCGTTTTTGGACCAAATGGCGACGCTTCTTAATGTTGAAGTAAGCGGACTAAACGACTTAGCGGCGCAAGCAAAAACTATCTACCCTATCGCCTCCCGATGCGGAGTTTTTGCCAAAAGCGATATTCAGCCTTTGCTCAACGACGGCGCGCCCGCTACGGATTTGGCCGCTAGCGTGTTTCAGTCCGTAGTCAATCAGACTATTTCGGGGCTTGCTTGCGGTATGCCTATAAGGGGCAATGTCGCGTTTTTGGGCGGGCCTTTGCATTTTTTGCCCGAGCTTAGAGAGCGCTTTATTCAAACCTTAAAATTAAAAGACGATGAGATAATCGTGCCTGAAAATTCTGAAATATTTAACGCCATAGGCGCGGCTTTGGCGGCGGGCGATGAGATAAAGACCAAAAAACAGCTAGAATCCAAATTAAGAGCGCTAGAAGATGTTGAGGAACACGAAATTATGAGACTGCCCGCGCTTTTTTCATCCGAAGAAGAGCTCGCGCTTTTTCGCGCTCGGCATAACAAAGCCAATATTCCTCGCGGCGATATTAATACAACGCAAGGCGCTTGCTTTTTGGGTATAGACGCAGGCTCCACAACCACAAAGGCGGCGTTGATAGATTCCCAAAATCAAATAGTATATTCTTGGTATGGCTCTAACGGCGGAAATCCCCTAAAGTCAGTCGTCAAAATTCTAAAAGAAATATATAAAAAATTGCCTGACAGCGCTTATATCGCCTACTCTTGCGTTACAGGTTATGGCGAAAACCTTATAAAAAAGGCGCTTGGCGTTGACATGGGCGAAATCGAAACAATGGCGCATTATACCGCGTCAGAGTATGTTTTGCCTGGCGTAGATTTTGTATTGGATATCGGCGGACAGGATATGAAGTGCTTGCGCATAAAAAACCAAACCGTTGATAGTATTTTGCTTAATGAGGCTTGTTCGTCGGGCTGCGGCAGCTTTATAGAAACTTTTGCTTCCGCTTTGGGCTTAAAAGCCGAAGAATTCGCAAAAATGGGATTAATGGCGGATAACCCCGTGGATTTGGGCTCAAGATGCACAGTTTTTATGAACTCGCGCGTTAAACAAGCCCAAAAAGAAGGCGCCAGCATAGGCGATATTAGCGCGGGACTTTCTTATTCCGTGGTCAAAAACGCTTTGTTTAAAGTTATCAAAATAAGAGACCCCGAAGAACTAGGTCAAAAAATCATTGTTCAAGGCGGAACATTTTTGAACGAGTCTGTTTTGAGAGCTTTTGAGATTGTCAGCAAAAGAGAGGTTGTGCGCCCTAATATAGCCGGACTTATGGGAGCGTTTGGCGCGGCTCTTATCGCCAAAAAATCTTACAAAGGACAAGCTTCCACTCTCAAAACTTATGACGAGATTGTCAACCTTAAACCCAAAAAAGATACCAAGCATTGTAAGTTGTGCGGTAATAGATGTCTTTTGACAATAACGAGTTTTGCGGACGGTCAAAAAATTATTACCAATAACCGTTGCGAAAGGGGCGCGGGCGAAGAATTGCCGCCCGGACTTCTGCCCAATCTTTATCAATATAAATACGAAAGACTTTTTAAATATTATAAAAACCCCGAAAATACTCCAAGAGGAAAAATCGGCATTCCTAGAGTTTTGGGGATGTATGAGAACTATCCTTTTTGGCATACCTTTTTTACAAGGTTGGGTTATGAAGTGGTTTTGTCGCCCCGTTCGTCGCGCGCGATTTTTGATTTGGGCATAGAAACAATGCCTTCCGAATCGGTTTGTTATCCTGCGAAACTAGCGCACGGGCATATTATTTCTTTGATAAAACGCGGCATAAAAACTATTTTTTATCCTTGTTTGCCTTATGAGCAAAAAGAAGACCCTAAAGCAGACAACCATTATAACTGCCCTATCGTGTGTATGTATCCCGAAGTTTTGAAAAACAACATTGACGAATTAAGACAAGATGTAAAATTTATTTCGCCTGTTTTACCGATTAACAACCCTAATAAATTAAAAAGAAGGTTGCGCCAAGTATTTAGCCATATAGATAAAAAAGAAATCAATAACGCGGTCGACGCGGCTTACGAAGAAGACGCGCATTTTAAAGAGGATATAAGAAAAAAGGGCGAAGAGACGCTACAAGAGCTAATTCGCTCGGGTAAGCGAGGAATTGTGCTTGCTGGCCGCCCTTATCATGTTGACCCCGAGATTAATCACGGCATAGCCGATATGATTAATAGATATGGGTTTGCTATCTTAACAGAAGACAGCATTTGTCACCTTAAGCCGACGCCCAGACCATTAAGAGTAGTGGACCAATGGACTTATCATTCGCGTCTTTATGCCGCCGCCGAAGTGGTAAGGCATACTGACAACCTTGAAATAGTTCAGCTTAACTCTTTTGGCTGCGGATTGGACGCTGTCACTACCGATCAAGTTATGGAATTGATGGAAGCCGCCAACAAAATTTATACCGTTATAAAAATTGACGAAGTCAATAATTTAGGCGCGGCAAGAATTAGAATAAGGTCTTTGATTGCAGCGGTAAACGAGCGGGCAAGAAAAAATATCTGTTGCGTTACTCCGCCCGCGCTTACGCCTAAAGTTGATTTTACTAAGTCGATGAAAAAGACGCATACCATAATCGCGCCCAATATGTCGCCTATTCACTTTGTGTTTTTGGCTGAAGCGATTAGGCAATCGGGTTATAATATCCATGTTTTACCTGAATCTGACCCGTTCGCGATTAATGTCGGATTAAAATATGTCAATAACGACGCTTGTTATCCCGCCATTATTACTTTGGGACAAGTAATTAACACTTTGCAAAAGGGCGATTATGACCCCGATAAAACGGCTGTTATACTTTCCCAAACGGGCGGCGGATGCAGAGCTAGCAATTATATCGCCCTAATGAGAAAAGCGCTCAAAGAAGCCAATATGGGACATGTGCCTGTTATCAGCTTTAACCTGGTCGGGCTTGACAAATGCAGCGGATTTAAGATTACATTTCCTATGCTTATTAGACTTATAATGTCCCTTATTTATGGCGATTTGTTTATGAGAGTGCTTTACGCGGTCAGACCCTATGAAAAAGAGCCTGGTAGCGCGAATAGATTGCATAAAAAATGGGAAAAAATATGCTTACAATCCCTTAAAAGCCTTAATTTATTTAAGTTTAGAAAAAATCTTATTAATATTATAAGAGAATTTGACGCTTTGCCCGTTTATAATATCAAAAAACCTCGTATTGGTTTGGTGGGCGAAATTTTGGTCAAGTTTCATCCCGGCGCGAATAATCAAATAGTTAAAATTATAGAACAAGAGGGCGGCGAAGCTGTTATGCCCGAAATGTTGGACTTTTTCTTGTATGGGTTTGAAAACGCCACTATTAAATACAGGTTGTTAGCCGGAACTTTGCGATCCAAAATTAAAAATGATATTTTGATTAAGATCGTTGATTTTATTCGCGCGCCTATGGTAAGAGAGCTTAAAAAGACAAGGTTTGGCTATCCTTTGGACATAAAGACCAAAGCTAAAATGGCAAGCAAGGTCGTTTCATTGGGCTCAATGAGCGGCGAAGGCTGGTTTTTGACGGCGGAAATGCTTGAGCTTATGCACGAAGGCGTTCATAATATTGTGTGTATGCAGCCTTTTGCGTGCCTGCCTAACCATGTGACAGGCAAAGGCGTAATAAAAGAACTAAAACGCCAAAACCCCAGGGCTAATATTGTAGCCATTGATTATGACCCCGGCGCGAGCGAAGTCAATCAACTTAACAGGCTAAAATTGATGATGGCCTCAGCTTTTAAAAATCTAGAAAACGAATAATAAAAACAGCCTAAAAAATTTAAAGGCTGTTTTTTTCTTAAAGTTTTTTATAATTATCTTAAAGGCGTTATTATTCCACAAGCTATTTTGAGCCCTGAATTGCCAGCGGGCTGCGTTCGGAAATCGTCGGGAGATTGATGGATTACTACGGGTTTACCCAAAACCTCATTAAGCCTAAACCTATCCGTAACAAATCTCATATAAGCCGTTCCATCGGACATGGGTATTATTACAGGCAAGTCCCCCGCGTGATTAGGATGTATCGCGTTGGTTGGATTGTAATGCTCGCCCGTATCGGCAAACGGGTTGTCGTCTGTCCCAGGCTCGCAAGAATTACCGTCATGGATATGAAAGCCAAACGGCCCAATCGCCAAATCGTCTTGTCTATAAAACGGCGGCAAATTATGTACTCTTACCACTACTTCAACGCCCTCGCTTAATTGCCTAAACTCTACTTCGCCGTTTATATCGGGATAATGCGGACCGCCTCTTATTACGGCAATCGCTCGCTCGACATAACTTCTAAAAAACATAAAAAATTTCCTCTCAACAAATTATTTATCTTATCATTTATATGCCAAAACCTTATCTTTTGGTTAAAAAAAATGTATTGAGGTCAAAATATAAAAAATTCAAGCGTTAAGCTTGAATTTAATATTAAATATGCAAAAATCAAAAATTTCGAGCGCAAAGCGTCTATTTTAAGGCGTTTATATAGTAAGCAAGTTCGTTTAATTTTTGACAATTAATTCTTACTTAATTTACAAATCTTCTTCAACATAATTCTCGCCGATATGTTTTATGAAGGATGGGTAAAATTTTTCACAAATCTCTAAAGTTTTATTATCATAAATCACTAGCGCGATATCCATATCATTTTTGGCTATAAATTTTTCAAAAGCGCTCATCGCAACTTTTATCGCTTTATCTTTTGGGTAACCATAAACTCCACTTGATATAAGCGGAAACGCTATAGACTCAATACCGTATTTTTGGGCGAGTTCCAATGAGTTTAAATAACAACATGTAAGCAACTTTTCTTCATTACGCTCGCCGCCTTGCCAAACAGGACCAACCGTATGTATAACATACTTATTTGGCAAATTATAACCTTTGGTTATTTTTGCCTCGCCGACTTTACAACCGCCCAGCTTTTTGCACTCTTCTAGAAGTAAAGGTCCAGCCGCCCGATGAATAGCGCCGTCCACCCCGCCGCCGCCAAGCAAAGTCTGGTTTGCGGCGTTTACTATCGCGTCAGCTTTAACTTTGGTAATATCTCCTTTTATTATTTTAATAGGCATACCAACTTATTATCCTTCTTGTTATTTCACAAAACATATCAACTACATTTTAGTTTAACATATTTATCAATCCTATACGCCGTCTTAAACACAAAAAAAGCTTCTATTTTAAAAAATAGAAGCCGTTTGATTTATCAACTTTAATATTTTATAACTTCAACAAATCTTGCAATCCCGCCTCAAAATTAACGCCGAATCTTACATCGGATTTGGCTTCAAACGACCTTTGGATGCTTGAGGCAGTAAACTTGACCGCGATTTCTACGGCTCTATCTAACGGCTCTTGATTTACAATAGCGGCGGTAAGCGCGCTGCCAAATACATCGCCCGTGCCGTGATAAAAGCCGTTTATCTTTTTTGAAAAAGCGTAGCTTATCTTGTCCGCTGTCTTGTCATACGCCGCAGCGCCTAGCTTTTCTTCATCAAAAAATACGCCCGTTAAAACCACTTGATTGGAAAAAGCAGATAGTTTTTTTAACATCTTTTCTATATATTTGGGGTTGTATGGTCCTGGGTTGTATGACTCGTCCACAAGCAACGCGGCTTCGGTCATATTGGGAACAATTATATCGGCTTTTTGACACAGTTTTTTCATCCCTTCGGGAAAATTATCAGGGAAAATTTTGTATAACTCTCCATGATCCGCCATAACGGGATCAACTATGACTTTGGTTTTTAGCATATCAAAGACTTGGGATATAATATCTATCTGCTCAAAAGAGCCTAAAAAACCCGTATAAACAGCGTCAAATTTTAGATTGAGGCTTTGCCAATGCTTGATTATGGGCAAGATATCGTCGGTCAAATCGCGATAAGTGTAGCCTGTAAAGCCGCCCGTGTGAGTTGACAAAATAGCCGTAGGGATAATGCTTGTTTCTATTCCCGCCGCCGAAATAACGGGAAGAGCGACTGTCAAAGAACATCTGCCAAAGCACGATATATCATGTATAGCGACAATGCGTTTTTGTCTGTCCATTTATACTCCATAAAAAATATTTATATCAATAGTATTACCAAACAAACATACTGTCAACTTGTTTTTGTCTATAATTCTATTTTTTGGGGGAAACTCTGCTTCCTCAAAATGTTCCACATTTTATCTATATACGAAAGCGTGTAAAATCTTTCAAAATAATAGTAATAATAAGTGCCTCGTTTGGTCAGATAATAAATATTATTTTTCTTTCTTAAAAAACCTAAAACGCGCGCGAGAAAAAACTCAAATCCATAATTTTTGTGCAAAGATTCGCCAAAATAATTTTCAAAGTCTTGGGGGTTAATAACAGTGGAATACGCTGTCCAAAATAAATAATAAATCATTCGCTGGCGTTTGGTTAAACGGCAAGTAAGAGCGGTGGGTAGGCAATTGTTATTAATTCTATTTATGTATTCTTGAACATCAAAAGTATTTATCTTAAATTGATTGCGCAACAGCGTCGTAGCGGAACAACCAAAGCCCAAAAAGTTTTGTCTGGTCATTGAGGAATAATGCCCATTATCTTTGGAAAATGTCCATATAGAAGTGCGCTTATAGCCTTTTTGTTGGCAATAATCCAAAATCTTATTGATTAGTTTTCTTTTTTGTCTTAGCGTCGTTTTCTGTTCGGGCTTATAAAAAGAAAATTCAATCAAAGGATATATCGCCACATGGTTAGCGTGACACTCAAACGCGATCTCAAAATCTTTTTTGAGGCTTTCAAATGTCTGACCGGGGATGCCAAATATTAAATCCATAGACACCGTTTCAAAGGGGTATTTCATAAGCAAGTTATTTAATTTTAAAATGTCCAATTCATTTTTTCTTCCCAAAAAACTTAGGCATTTTTCATCAAAAGATTGAATGCCTATGCTTATCTTGGTGATTTGCGCTTGCTTTAGCTGTTTTAAAACATCCTCGGTCAAGTCTTGGGGATGTAATTCTATCCCTATGCCGTCGGTTATAATAAAATATTGTTTTATAGCGTCAATAATTTTCTTTATTGAATCAATACAAAGGCAAGGCGTCCCGCCCCCAAAATATAGGCTGGTAACTTGTTTTTTGCTACCTACTTGCTTGCTAACCAAATGTATTTCTTTAATTAGCGCGTTTATGTAATTATCGGCCAATTCTTTTTGATAGACTGTCTTGCAATAAGGGCAAAACGAGCAAATCTTGGCGCAAAAAGGAATATGTATATAAAGACCTAGATTATCCAAAGATAAATAATCTAGTTTTTGGTCATATTCGCTCAAAAAGATAAAGGGCTTTTTTGTTCTTGTAAGCCAAGCTCTGGCTAAGTTAATCCAATTCATAATCTTTAAATAATTTATATTTTGAGAAATATTTTTTAACCGTTTAAAGCAATATTGCGACCCAAATGGATTATACCGCGAGCTTTCGCGCCATTAATATCAAATTTTGCCGCGCTTTGCAAAACAATATAGCCGTCATCGTCATAAGAAAATTCAAACTCAGTTTCTTTTTGGCATTTTATAACCAATTTTTTACCGTCCAAAAATTTAGCCAAAAACTCAAAACTAATGGGAATAATGTCTTTTATCGGGATTTGGTCCGATGAGATAATTCTATCAAGACACACTGTTTTGCCGTCCGAAGATTTGTAACCTATTTGGACTTGACCGATTTGGCAATTTATCAAATGTATGCTGATTGTTTGATTGTTTTCGGTCAAGATATAAAAGCCAATGTGTTTTTTGATTTTGCTCAAATCTTTTATGCCATAAGCGCGGTTTCTTATGGCGGGCATGTCTATCTCGGTCTTTTTGCCGCCTAAATTTAATACGCCCTGAAGCCTGCCCGCTTGCTCGTAAAATACTTGTTGATTATTAAAAAAGCTTATAAGTTTGGGCATGTCCAATTGTTGAGCGGCTAAAATTTTGGCAACCGCTTTTGTGTTTATGTGCTTGGAAAACTCAAAAATTTTGTTGCTTGCCGTAAATTCTCCGTCAAAGACGGCGGGGATTACGCGCGTGCCTTTGAGATTGTTCCAAAGATTTTCGGGCGTTCTGACGCCTTGTAGCACGCCGCCGCTGTATTGTATCTTCCATTTTTCGCCCGCTTGCAAACACGCGGTTTCTATTAGGGTTTGATTAGTCAAAACTTGATGCGCGCATATAAAATCATTATCCAAAAGGTCGCGATAGGCAAACCAAATTTCGTTATTGCCCGACGCCCTCTCGCCCAATCTTATAATAATGCTTTGACCGTCTTTAGAATGCCCTGTAAAATAATAGCTGTTATTGTAATTTATGGGAGCGTCTTCGCTTAAAGTATAAAACTCCGCATAATTTTCATCAAAGGGCTTTTTTTTGTTTTTGTTTAAAAACGCTTTTATCGCTTGAGTCTTTAGAAATGTTTTTATTGACATAGTATCTCCTAAAGCTAGTAGTATATATATTACACTATTAATCTTATAATCTTTAATATTATAACAGACCTTTACTAATTGTGTAAATCTATTGTTTTTATAATAATGTATTGTGATAAATATTGCAAAGAACTCACCCAAAAAGTTAAAATATGTTATAATGTCAAAGCACTAAAATTATTAGACGGAGTTTATTTATGGACATTAAGGCTATTTTATCGGCTGAATTTGATTTGAGCCCTATTCACGCTTCTAATATTATTGAGCTTCTTGACGAAGGCAATACAGTGCCTTTTATCGCAAGATATAGAAAAGAAATGACAGGCGCTTGCGATGACCAAAAACTAAGAGAATTTGTAGATAGGCTTGACTATTTAAGAAAATTTGAGACGCGCAAGCAAGTTATTATCCAATCGCTCAAAGACCAAAATGTCTTTGATGAAAAATTGGATCAAGCTTTGAGCAAGGCAAAGACCTTAACCGAATTGGAAGATATATACAGACCTTATAAGCCTAAGAAAAAGACTCGGGCGACTGTCGCCGCGGCAAAAGGGCTTACGCCTTTGGCTGATTTGATTTTTGAGCAAAATTTGGATGAAAATGAATTAAACATCCAAGCGCAAAAATATGTCAATGAAGAAAAGGAAGTCAATGACGCTCAAGAAGCGATTGCGGGCGCTTTGGATATTATTTGCGAAAAGATGTCCGATGACGCCAATATCAGAAAAGCGATAAGGGAACTATTTTTTGAAAATGGTTATATTGTTACCAACCTTGTTGAAAAAGAAAAAGATGTCAACGAGCGCATAGATGTTTATGAAATGTATAAAGACTATAAAGAACCCATTAAGACAATTCCTAGTCATAGAATATTGGCGATTAACCGCGGCGAAAAAGAAAAATGTCTTAATGTGGTTTTGGAATTGGATGAGACATTAGTTCAAAATGTAATGTATAAGACTTTTGTAAAAGAAGGCCCGTCTTCGTCCCTTATCAAAGCGGCGGCGAACGACGCTTATAACAGACTTATTAAGCCTTCTATCCAAAGAGAAATAAGAGCCGAGCTTTTTGAAAAAGCCTCTGAGCAAGCTATCAAAATGTTTGAAACCAACCTAAGACCGCTAATAATGCAGCCCGCTATTAAGAACAAAGTTACTATGGGCGTTGACCCCGCATACCGCACGGGATGTAAAATAGCGGTTGTGGACGAGATCGGAAAGTTTTTGGACAAGGCGGTTGTGTATCCTACCCCGCCTCAAAACAAAAAAGAGGAAGCCAAGGCGGTCTTGAAAGAGCTTATCAAAAAGCATAATGTGGAACTTTTGGCTATCGGGAACGGCACGGCGTCCAAAGAAACCGAAATCTTTATAAGCGAGCTTTTGAAAGAAATGCCCGAGCATAATTTGTCTTACGCTGTTGTAAACGAGGCGGGCGCTTCGGTATATTCGGCTTCCAAACTCGGCGCCGAAGAATTCCCCGACTTAGAACCCGAACACAGAAGCGCGATAAGCATAGCAAGACGGCTTCAAGATCCTATGGCGGAGCTTGTTAAGATTGAACCGCGTTCTATCGGCGTAGGTCAATACCAGCACGATATGCCGCCCGCTAGGCTTGACA
>DUVY01000222.1 GCA_012840805.1 Clostridiales bacterium
CTAAGGAATAAAGCTCGGTAAGCATTGAAAATACTGGATTTCATAAAATAAAAGTAAATCTGTCAACTCGACTTAAACCCTCGATATGGGTATGTGGAAACATATCGAGGGTGTTTTTTTGTGGTAAAAATGAGTCTTAAATTAGGTAGGGTTGAGTTGACAGAATAGATAAATAAGCAGGGTTGTGGAGATAGGATGGATGTTAATAATCAAATAATGTTAATTATATCTCTCAAAACATATGCAAATACAAATAAATTTTAGCGAACGCTAAAATAATAATTTATTTCTTTGCCTTCTCATGCTATAATAATTTTGTATAATACAGTATTTATTAAAGTGGTGAACTTTATGGGAGTTAGTTATAAAAAATTATGGAAGCTACTTATAGACCGAGAATTGAAAAAACAGGATTTATGTGAAAAGGCAGGGATAAGTGCCACAACTTTAGCAAAGCTTGGTAAAGGAAAGAATGTTAATACTGATATTTTGGTTAAGATTTGTCGGGCACTAGAATGTGATGTGTCAGACATTATGCAGATTACTATAAATGATGAGAAATAAATATACTTTATTAAATAACGGTATTTTGGCCGATGGATAGGTGATAATAAAATGAACAACCAAGACATATATTATATATCGGATGAACAGCCCTGGGTTAAGCTATACAACACAGCTTTACCATCAACTAGGACAGGTCTTTTTTATAATACATTTGCTTACCCAACAAAAATTTCTCCAGAAACTATAGGTGTTTATATAGCTGTACACACAAAACCTGGAGATACAATATTAGATGTATTCGGCGGTAGTGGTTCTACCGGAATAGCGGCTCTCATGTGTGAGCATCCGACAGAAAACATGAAAGCATTAGCGAGCAAATTTGATCTTCAGCCCGAGTGGGGTGCAAGGAATGCTATCCTCTATGAGATTGGAAAATATGGCGCATTTGCCTCGCAAGTAATGGCAAACCCTCCTAAACAAGAATTGTTCACAGAAGCTGTTATTAAGCTTCTGAATTCAACTGAAGATGAGTTATTTAATATTTATGGTACTATGGATGCAGCAGGCAATCCGGGAATTATTCGCCATGTCATTTATTCAGACATAGTTTTGTGCCCTCATTGTGATAAAGAGTTTACATATTATGAAGGTATGGTACGATATGACCCACTAAGGATAGATAGTAATGGCATATGCCCTTACTGTAGATATGAAAGTAAATCTTCAGACTTTTCATACATTACAGAAGAGGTTTACGATAATTTAACTGACAAAATGATTACAAGAAGAAAGCGTGTTCCAGTCAGAATCTATGGACAGACTGGACGAAGCAATTGGGTACGAGAAGCTAACGATGCTGATATTAAACAATTTGAAGCAATAGAGGAATTAGAGTACCCGCGACAGTGTGAAGCTAAGGAAATTTTATGGGGAGACTTATATCGATCTGGGTATCACACAGGTATCACTCATTTGCACCACTTTTATACAAAAAGAAACTTCCTTGTTATGTACTCTCTTTGGGAA
>DUVY01000223.1 GCA_012840805.1 Clostridiales bacterium
CTATCCCTTATCTCTAACATCTTTGATTTCATTTCTTGTACTCCTTGAAAAAATCTTTCAAGCTTTTTGGGTTGCTTTCAGTCTTGTTGTTGACCTTGCAAAAAAATTGATACTGTGCAAACTGCTTGTCCTTTTTGAACAGATAAAAGAAATCTAAATCAGGAAAAACTTCACGATGAATAGCAAATGCTTGTTCAAGGTGCATAGGCGTTATTCCTCTTATCTTGTCTCTCACTGTGGTGATTGGCATACCAACTTTTTCTGCAATGTCTCTGTATCTAAGACCGTTTCTTGTCATTTCAGCTAATAAATTTCTGTACATCGTTTCACCTCTTTGTTTATACTGATTTCGTATTATATATAGTATAACACCATTATTCGTATTGTCAAGGGGTTTTACGCAAATATATAACACAATATATAGCGATTTTCAATTTCTCGGGTACAATTTGGGTACAAAATTTTATTCTATCAAGTCCATAATATCAATTTTGTAAATTTCAGCTAATTTCTTTCGATTTTCTAGTTTGGGTACTCGTTCGCCGATTTCCCATCGAAATATACTGTTAGCTGATTTCAAATTCATTAATTTTGCTGCTTGGCGCAAAGACAGATTGGCATCTAGTCTTGCTTTTTTAAGTTTTTCACCTAGTGTCATTTTTTTCTTTACCTCTTTTAATGGGTCATTCTGTAAGTGATTCATATTGAGCTGATTTGTGCATAATTTCATTAATGGTTTTTTCTAATGCGTTTGCTGCATGTCTTGAGGATTGTTTTGCATATAGTTATTATAATTGTGTGTTTCTCGATGACTTAAATTACTTATTACCCATTTCTTTACTCCTTTTTTTTCTTTACGGGGTTGCAACCGCCATTGCCCGCATTACCGGGGATTGCTCCCCGTCGCTCTGCATTACCAATTTTACCATTTTTTTGCAAATGCTTCCATTTGTTCCGCGGTTACTGTTTCCCGTTCGCCAGTTTGCAAGTCTATCAGCGTGTAACTTTTATACGCCGCTTTGCCGCTGTCATAAACCGCTTGGTCTCTGTCAATCGATTGCGTATAATTATCACCATTACCGTAAAGCTGATAATTTTGCACATCGCTAAATTTTTCCATCCAATTTTTTGTTTCTTTTTTCATTTTTTATACCTCCTTATATTTCTTACCCTTCTGATAAAAGTATACCCCATTTGGGGAACAATGTCAAGGGTTTTTGCAAAGATAATTTAATTATTTTGATAAAAAAAGAGGGCGCCCAAAAGCGCCCTACTTCTTATGTTTAGTTGTAATTATTTAACAATTTTGTCTTTATCTCTTGCGTTGACTATCTTAGACAATAGCACTATGCTTTCAACAATCGCACTGACTTTTTGCTCGTTGTACTTGATTTTAAGCGCTACACATAGTGTTTGTGCTTTTGCAAGAACAACTTCTTTCTTGACTTCTCCGCCAGCCTGAAGCGCTTCAGCTTCCTTTACGTACTCCACTAGTGCTTCCTTTAGCTTGTTCCAGTTCCTGTTCTTAACAGCTGCCACAACACCGCTTACAAACGATACTGTAGCAACACCAGCGGCAAGCAGCACGTCCCAATTCGCAGTTATCCAATTAAGAATTTTCAGAAATGTTTCCATTATTTTCCTCCATTTGTGGCAAGTATGTTTTTAATTCCTCAATTTCTGCTAGCAGTGTATCAACACTGATAGGCTCATACTCAGCTTTTAGGGCGGCGGCTCTTGCCAATAATTCCTCCGCTTCTGCAAGCTTGTTTTCTCTTGTTTGAATCAACGCTTCTCTGCGATTGATTTCTCGTTCGACAATGTTCATTGTAATTCTCCTTTTATTAATTTTACCAAAACGGGTGTAAACAAAATTGCTGCATAGATTAACACAGCAAACAGCATTGCTACCCACGTCTTTTTGATAACTACTTTAATTTTCTTGCCTAAAAACACAATCGGAGCAATTGTTGCCGCTCCTGTTATTAACCAAACAAAATACCAAAAGTTTTGGACTAATTTGGCAACATTGACTACCCATTTGGGCACTGTTTTTTCGTCAATGCCGTACAAATCGCAAGCGTCTTTGTTGTTAGAAAATACCGCTTCTTTTTCGCCCTGCTCTACCTGATTTTCTATTTGTGAGATTTGTGTTTTTATAACCTTGTCGGCTGTTTTTAGGACCCGCTGTTTTGTGTCATCGTTTGACATCTGATGCACTACGGCTTGCCCGACAATATTTTGCATTGTTGTTTCTGCGACTGACGGTACCGCTGGGGCGTCCGTAAATTGAACAACGGGCGTTTCCACCCGTTTAATCTCTTTTCTTATCTCATCCATTGGCATTAACTCATCCATTGTTAGTCTCCTAATAATGCTTGTATTTGCTTTTCTAACTGCTGTATTATCTCTGTTTTTGTTACATTCTTTAATGCTTGCCTTACTTTAATCTTTCAATTTCTTTATCATGTAAAAATCATACTTTTTCTTTTGGCGGCTTGCCCTCGTATGCCCGTAACTCGTTCACCATTTCAGCGGCTTTTTTGCGCTTTTCTTCTATATCAGGCACAATCAAACCCCATTTTATTTGCGCTTCGTCTTCCGTTGCTTTTCTCAAAAATGCTTTATACTCAGCTATTTTTTTGCGTTTTTCTTGTTCTTGTTCTATTCGTATTAACCGTTCTTTTGCTTTTGACCGTAGTTCTTCTATTTGTTTAAGGGTGTATTTATATGTAAGATACTCGCCTAAATCAGCCTTTCGTTCTGTAACTTGCTGTAGAAATTCTTCTGAAACTTCTACCACGCCTATATCGTCTTCAGGCAAGGGGTATTTAACATAGCTATACAACCCCGTCGGTAAAATCTTCATTCATTGATTCTCCTTTTAATTCTATTACTCTATCTTAATTTTATTACTCTTTTTAGTCTGAGGTAGGTAAGCTCGTTGTTATTAATGTCGTCGTTCGAGAAGGTAAAAGAAATGCGCCCTGCTAAGCCCTCTTTTATCCTGTTTGCATAAACTCTCAAAACGCCAACATCAAGCAAAGCACTTGTTGTCGATATGCCGCAGCAAGCGACATAGGATACCGTCGTGTCTTCAAGTACTGGTGCAAAAGTAAAAATCGCAGTTACGATGCCCCAAAAAAGATGAATTTCTAGTGCATAGGTTGAACCGTCCTCAAAAGAAAAATCATACTCAGATGTTTCAAAATCCCCGTCTACTTTAAAATCGTGGTCGCCTTCGTATAGGATTTTATTATGGGGTATTCTCTCGGCATCAAAAACACCAGATGTTATCTTACTGGTGTGTAAATTTGGTATTCTCTCGGCATCAAAAACACCAGATGTTATCTTACTAGCGTCAATATTCGCAAATTTATCTAAATGATATTGTACGGTCTTTCCGTCTTTTACCAAAACATTGTCTGCTTCCGTTGCAGGCATAACCGCATTGCCGTCCCCGTCGGTAAGCAAAGCATACTTTTTCTCCCTAGTTCCCATTGCTAGTTCGGTTACATCA
>DUVY01000184.1 GCA_012840805.1 Clostridiales bacterium
CTTGAAAAAGCTGTTTCTCTGTCTCAGGAAAAATATTGCAGTGTCGCTGCAATGCTGAAACAAGTCTCAGATATAACCTATGAAATAAGGGTAGAAGAATAATCAGTCAGAGTAAAGTAAAAAATGTAATGGGAGAGGTTAGTTCTCCTGTCCCATTACATTTTAAGTTGATACCTCATCATGCCTTTGGAGCAATACGGCTTGCCGATACAATCAACCCGTAGTAGTTTGCATATCTTACAAGACCAGGCTTACCAGTAAAGCTCAGTCTTTCCTGCTCAAGTTCTTCAATATTCTCTGATTTACCATCCAGGTAGTCTTTAATCTGTTCAATCGCGCTCTGGATGCGTATTAGCAGTGAACCATACCGCATGTCCATTATATCCCATCCGAGAGCTTTGTTAATTTTAAACCACTGTTGTTTGTGAGTTTTGCGTAAATCTTTAACTCTTTTCTTAAGTTCTGGCAATTCTTTATCAACAAAATCCTGTAAAGCAGTTTTATTACCATTTCTATATGCTTCGGTTATCTTTATCCCAATTTCGGATTTTATTGAAAGTACATAACTTACTTTGGTTAGATACTCGAATAAGAAACCATATTCTCCGTTTCTTTTAATAGCATTTTCAAAAGTCTTAGTCAATTTTTCATAATGTTCATTTAATGGAAGTCCTTCTATATTCTTATCAAACAATCCTGTAAGCAAATCCTGCCACATAAGATACTTGCTAGGATTATAGTTTTCCATATTATCCTTGTCTGTTCCGGGAACTTCGTCCAGATATTTAATAGACATAAAGTCATCATAATTGCATCCTGTGCAAAATTCAAATCTATTCCTTAGTTTATCCATATCCAACTCTTTAGCATAACCATGTTCAGCAAAAAGCTGTAATCCGAGGAGATTGGAAAAAACATTGCTTTCGGTACCATTATCGCCCCATATAGTCACAAAGACTTCTCTTATACCCTCTTTCTTGCAAGCATTTAATGCAGGGTTGGTTGTATTGAAAGTCTTTCCCCAATTCGCATTGAAACCAGTCCATGTCCATATGCCTCCTGCAAAAATAGAATCTGAACCGAATTTACGATGACGCTTAATATATTCTATATAGAAATCCTCATTATCATGATAGTAATCCCAGTAAACCAGTTGAACGCCCTTAGGTACTGTACTAGCAAGTTCATATGAGATCTCTGCTTCTAGGTCATAATAGTCACCTGTTTTTGATGCAGCTCTAAAGTACATATCACTCCAGATCATAGGCTCCAATCCATGTTTTTCAACTATTTTCAATACTCTCGCCAGATGCTCATTCATTATATCGAATTTTTTCCTGAGACCATTCCTTTCAAGATAAGCTCCGAGACCTAGTCTCCAGGCTTCATCCATGCCTATATGTATACGTTTTGTACGGAACGGTGCAGAAGCAGCTACTATAAGATCTTCAATAAATTTATATGCCTTTTCCTCTCCCACAAGAAGAGTTTCTTCATCATCACGCATATCCCAGTATACAGGCCATTTTAACACGTCTATAAGATGAGCCAGTGTCTGAATACAAGGAATCATTTCAATTCCAAAAATATCTGCATAATCATCGCATTCTTTCATATCGTCATATGAATACTTGCCTCTCATATAGCCGAAGTATGGCTGTTC
>DUVY01000195.1 GCA_012840805.1 Clostridiales bacterium
CTCGGAACGCTTCGTAGTCCAAGTAGGCTACCTCGATGTAAGGACCTTGACCACTTTCTTTGGAAGCAAAGCGGTGTAAAGAAGAACCCGTTAAATCATAGTCCGCGTGAAGTTCACCAGAGATGTCAAACTCAATTCGTTTTGTCCCGCCAACCTGACTCGAAAGACCTCTTCGCTCCAAAGGGCGATTCGCATAGGTGACCCCTGTCTCGGACCAGCGAGCCTCCCCATCTAAAGCGCGAAGGAGGATGTCATCTTCTTCTTTTGGAATTCCAGGAACATTTAGGACTAACTTGACATATAAAAACTCTTCATCGGGTAGAACTGCCAAATCGAAGCCCAAAAAAGACTCGTACTGGGGACCCACCAAAAGATCGGTGGTGTCCCCGTAGTTAAGTGTGGGAATGTGTGCATTCACGAACGCATCTTTAACCGCCGGAAACCGAAGCACGGTGATGGGCGGAGGGAAAACATCGAAACGGCCTTGGATGAAACTACTCATACAATCAACCCCATTGTATTGGATTTACTTGCTTTTCGAAAACACATAGACACCAACATCTGGACCGGAATCTACAACTTTTGGCCTTCTCTTTCTCCTCGGTTCTGCTTCGAAACGAATGTGAAAGAGACTCTCTCCTACCAGGATAGGTTCAAAGGTGAGGGAGAAATTGGCATGATTGATAGCTTCATATTCCACCTCTACACCGGACTCGCCGCTTCTTTGTGCATCAAAGTCTAGGACGAGATTTGCTTTGTCTCGCATTTGGGCCTTGAAATCCAAAGTGAAGTTGGAGTGCGGAAGCACCTCGAAGTCCAAGCGAATATCCGAAGACGCTCTGGCTTGAACAGCAAACTCAGTTACAAAGTCGCTCATGTAGCGCTGCAAAGCGTCATACCTTAGCGAAAAGTCACTCGAATCAACACCGGTTGCTGTAAATTCCACAAAGAACTCCGAGATGGGTACACTTTCAAATTCCAGCAGCAGGTCTGCGTCTTTCACTCCTCGAGCAGTAAAGTCTAGACCAAAGTCTACCTCTCCACTTGCCCTCGAAGCAAACGTTAGGCGGAAGTCCTCTTGGGAAATTACGTCGTAGTCCAACAATAACCAGGACTCATCTTCACCCCGCGCGCCAAAGGAAAGTTGGAACCAATCCTCGTCTTCGCCTCTCACCTGGTACTCCAAAGTAAAGTTTTCACGGAACATCAGAACGTACTCTAAAGTGAAATCGGACTCATCTTTGTCTCGAACACCAAACTCGAGATTTAAACTGTCCACGCCTTCATCCCGAGCTTGATATTCTAAAGTGAAATCTTCGTGGAGTGCCGAAGTGTAGTCCAAACGAAAATCAGATTCACCTTTGTCTCGAATGCCAAAGGAGAGCTGGAAGTAATCCTCCCCTTCGCTTCTCGCCTGGTACTCTAAAGTAAAGTTTTCGCGGAACGTTGGAACGTACCCCAGGGCGAAATCAGATTCACCTTTGTCTCGAGCCCCAAACTCGAGCTTCAAGCTGTCTGCGCTCTCATCTCGCGCTTGATATTCCAAAATGAAATCTTCATGAAATGCTGAAGTGTAGTCCAGACGAAAATCAGATTCACCTTCATCCCGCGCACCAAAGGAGAGCCGGAAATCGTCGGTTGGCATCGCCTCGTAGGTAATGACTCGATCGAGAAATTCTGCTGCGATAAAATCAAACCCAAAGAGGTTTTCTCCGTGGCCTACCGCTGTGAAGCTCAATCCAAAATCATTCGTGCTCCGCTGCCGGGATGCGAACGATAGGGAGAAATCTGCATCTTCCGCACGTTGCACTGCGAAGGAGACGATAAACTTAGGTTCCGCAGCGTAGGTTAGCAAAAAGATGTTCGAAAGTTCATAGGAAAGACGAAAGGCGGACTCGCCGTAAGGTAGCGTGCCATCCCACTCTAACTTAAAGTCGGAGTTGACGGGTCGTTGTGCCGTGTAGGCGACTTGTAAATACCGCCCTTCAATTTCGCGGAAGGCATCGGGGTCAATAAAGGCTACCTCAATGTATGGACCCTCTCCACTTTCCTTGGAGAAGAAACGATAAAGCTCTTCACTTTTTAGAACGTACACTTCTTCGAATGAACCCTGTAAGTCCACTTCCACCTTGGTGCCTTCCGGCACCA
>DUVY01000040.1 GCA_012840805.1 Clostridiales bacterium
CGTCCATAATCTTAAGCGCTTCTTGGGGATTATTAAAAACTTTCCAATAACCGCAAAAATAACATCTCTTGTCCTTTTTTATAAAGTCCAATACATCGTCAAACGGATATCCCAAAAACAAACCTATCTCGTGCGCGAACTCGTTTTTGCCCTCAAAATATCCTTGAAGCCTTTTTTTTAGATGTTCCAAATGAAAATTGATGTCGTTATGGGTAGGGTATGAATATGTCGCCAAAAAATCTTTAATTCTTTGATTGTCTAGCGTCTTTTGTAACATCTCGCGATTAAAAATCAAAGCTACTTCGCCATTATTGCCTTTATACATAAGCGTCATTTCAAGCCCGCTTTCTTTAAGTCTTACATTGTCAATATTCAACCCTTTGGGCAAGCAGATAAGGCTTGAGGGCTTTAGGCGCATTAAGGTAGGCGCGGAGCTTCTAGCAAGTATATAATGATGTTGTCTTGGGTCAATCAGAGCGTTATTCATTTGTTTTTATTATTTATGCGCATATATATATTTATGCATCAAAAAGTTAGATACATATAACATAGTAAGCCCGCTTGGCAATTATCGTCAATAATAATGTTTTTGGTTATGTGAGAATATTACAAAAAAATCCCGCGTCTTATAATATAGCGGGATTGGCTTTTTATTAGTTTGTCAAAAAATTTGGCTTATTTTTTTATCGGGATTGGTTTTTTTCAAAATTGGTTTCAGGTTTTTTATCCTTTTGCGTTATGGCGACCATTAAGCATTATTTTCTATGCTATAAACGGCGGGTATTAGCCATTGGGCGTCTATGTTTTCTATCTGACCGTTGTCGCAAGCTTGCGAGATGGCGGGATCTATCGGGATTTTCGCCAATACTTTTATGTTTTGTTTTTGGGCAGCGCTTTCTATATCGCTGTTGCCAAAAATATGATGTTTTTTGGTGCAATTTGGACATATAAAATATGACATATTCTCAATAATCCCCAAAATCTTTATATCCATTGACTTTGCCATATTGATAGCCTTTTGAACGATCATACTCACGAGTTCTTGGGGAGAAGTCACTATTACTATTCCGTCTAGCTTAAAAGATTGAAAAACTGTCAGCGGCACATCGCCCGTGCCGGGCGGCATATCCACAAACATATAGTCAATATCGCCCCATGCGACATCGCTCCAAAACTGCTTGACAGCGCTCGCTATCAAAGGCCCTCTCCAAATAATCGGCTGGGTCTCATCGTTTAGCAAGAAGTTGATAGACATTATTTTGATTCCTGTTTTGGATTCTTTGGGGATTATGCCTTGGTCGGTTACGGATGTAGAGCCTTTCAGCCCAAACGCTTTGGGTATGGACGGTCCCGTTATGTCCGCGTCCAGTATAGCCACATTATGACCGTTTTTCCTAAAAGCGCTCGCCAAAAGCGCGGTTACCAACGACTTGCCTACGCCGCCCTTGCCGCTGATTACTCCTATCACTTTTTTTACCGAACTTATGGCGTTAAAATTAAGTTTTGTCAAAGTCGCTGTTTTTGCCATTATTTAATATCCTACAAAATAAATTATCTTCTTCTTTTTTACTCCAAACAGGCGATAATGTCAATAGTCTATAAATTTTTGCCCTAAAATAAAAAAGCAATCTTTTATTGGGAGGGGGCTTTTTTATATAAAAGCGCCGCCATCCCAAGAAAAAGATTACCCGTTCTTGAATAGTAATATATTATTTTTTGATTTTTGTCAATTACTTTTAGCACAATATAAACTTTTTTATATTTTACCAAAATACTCTTACTAGCAAAGTCGCGTTTTATCATAAAGTCGCGTTTTATCATAATGATTTTAAATAATAATACCGCGCCTGTAAAGGAGAGCAGAAGTAATAAAGCTATGGCGCGGTTTTGTAGGGGGAAGTTTATGAGCTTATTATAAACTCTAGTTAGTCTATATCAATTTTATATATTTTTTGGGAATCGTCTTTGGGTATCCTTAAAGACAAAATACCGTCTTTGAATTTGGCGTTCGCTCCTTTGTTTGAGGCGTTGCACAAATACACGCTTCTTTGCATTGTGCCTACGCGTCTTTCTCGCCTAATATAGTTTGCGTTTTCTTCGTCTTTTTGTTGCGTTTGTTTTACGGCTATAGTCAATTGCCCGTCGTTAAAAGAAACGCTAACATCTTCTTTGCTAACGCCGGGTAATTCGGCCTCAACCAAATACTCTTTATCTGTTTCTTTTACATCCATTCTAAAGGTGTCCACGCCCTTAAACGGCGTAAAATCTTGAAAAATATCGTCAAACCAATCAAACGGAGCAAGTCCTCTCATTCCTCTATTGCGTTTGTCCCACGGTAAAAATGTCATTTTAAAAACACCTCCTACTCTATTTTGATATATTAGCACTCATTGCCTTTGACTGCTAACAATATTATACATCAATTGCTAATTTTGTCAATAGTGTTTTGAAAATTTTTCTAAATTTTTTGTAATTTTGTCACATATTTGTTTATTTAGTATGCTGTTTTGACCTATCCAATATTCATTGTTTTTGACAATAATTAGCATCTTTGTTAAACTTAAAATGAAATCTATTGTAACAAAAATGTGATATTTTGGTTGTCTTAATGTATTAAGAATGTGATAGTCTTAAATTGTGTTTGCTAGATTATATTATTTTTTAAATGTTTTGGAGAAAAAATATGAAAAAAACTAAAATAATGATTGCCGATGACGAGGCAAGGCTAAGAACGCTTATCAAAGACTGGCTTACCGACGGCGGCTATGAGGTTGTGGAGGCCGAGGACGGCAAAGTCGCGCTTGAAAAGTTCAAAAAAGATCCTGAAATTGAGCTTATTATATTAGATATAATGATGCCGTATATAGACGGCTGGAAAGTCTGCAAAGAAATAAGAAAGACATCCAAAGTCCCGATTATTATGCTGACCGC
>DUVY01000041.1 GCA_012840805.1 Clostridiales bacterium
ACAAATCAGCAGAACAAGTGTTCGCTCAAGAATTAGAAAAATTTTCTCTTTACCCCTCGGGGTAAAGGGAACTGTAAAACAAATTTATTATACAAACCGTTGCACTTGTAGTTGCAATTTAAGATTGATTTTTAAAAAAACAAAATTGGCAAATTTTGGTAAATATGCTTTACTTTATTTGATATTGTGTTATTATAAAAATATAGATTGTTTTGGTTATAAACTTCCTTTTTTTCAAAAAAGACAAAGGGTTTTATTGAAGCCCTTTGTCTTTTTTTGATTTTTAAAATATCTTTAAAATTAGGCGTTAGCCTTTTTTAACCGTTTTGGCGATAAAAAAAGGCAAGAGACTTTCTTGCCTTTTTTTTGTTATTTTGAGAATTTAATTTATAATGCTATACGCCAAAAACAACGCGCCCATAAGCGACGCCACCAAGCTTACAACGGTTATCTGGGTGTTGATGCTCGGTCCGGCAGTATCCTTGAAAGGATCGCCCACGGTATCGCCTACCACAGCGGCTTTGTGCGCCTCGCTGCCCTTGCCGCCAACATTGCCAGCTTCTATATACTTTTTGCTGTTGTCCCAAAGCCCGCCGCTATTGGACATAAACAGCGCGAGCAATAGACCGCTTACAATGTTTCCGGTCAAGAATCCGCCCATAGCCCGAACGCCGCCCACAAAGCCTACCACCAAAGTAATAATTATGGCGAATAATCCCGCGGGAATAAGCTCCCTTATAGCGCCGTGGGTGGCGATAACGATGCATTTGTCGTATTCGGGAATTACGCCCTCTTTGCCTTCTTTAAGGCCTGGGATTTCGTCAAACTGTCTGTGAATTTCTTTTACCATTCTTTGCGCGTTGCGGTCCACGCCTAAAATTTGCATAGCGCTGAATACCGCGGGAACGGCCGCGCCTATTATCAATCCAAAAAATACCAAAGGATCGACAATATCAAAACCGCTTATTTTATCAAGTCCTAAAGCTTCGGCGGCTTCGTTGACTTCGCTCATAAACGCGCCCAAAAGCGCTATAACGGTAAGACCCGCCGCGCCTATGGCAAAGCCTTTTGTGATAGCCTTGACCGTATTTCCGGCGGAATCAAGACTGTCCGCTCTTTCTAAGACTTCGTCGCCCAGCCCGCCCATTTCGGCAAGCCCGCGCGCGTTGTCAACGATAGGACCGTAAGCGTCGTTGCTTATAATCATTCCGACTATTGAAAGCATTCCTACTGCCGACATTGAGATTCCAAACATTCCATAACCTTCGCCCAACGGCACGCACAAGTAAAACGCGCCTAAAGCTGATACGGCTATTCCTATCATAGCGGGCAACACACTCAAAAATCCATAGCTTACGCCCGACAAGATTGTAAACGCGGGTCCGCTTTGGGATGCTTTGGCGACATTTTGGACAGGGCGCATGGTGTCATTGGTAAAGTAGTCGGTAACAATTCCGATTAATACTCCCACCAAAAGACCCAAAGTGGACGCTCCCCATACTCGCCAACTAAACTTGAATATGGCTGTCGCCGCCGCGGATAAGCCCAAAAACAACCCTGTGGTTATATAAGTGCTTGTGTTAAGCGCCAAAGTGGGGTCGTCTTTTTTGCCCATGCGCGCTAGGAAAATTCCTATCAACGATGACAAAAGCCCGATTGACGCGAAAGCAAATATCATCATTGTGTTCTTTTTTATATCTCCCGCTGAACCTAGGTTTGCCGCCATAACCAAAGCCGCCGTCATTGCCGCCACATTGGAGTCAAATAAGTCGGCGCCCATGCCCGCGACATCTCCCACATTATCGCCCACATTGTCGGCGATAACAGCAGGGTTGCGGGGATCGTCTTCGGGTATGCCAAGCTCTACCTTGCCTACCAAATCCGCGCTTATATCAGCGGTTTTAGTAAATATGCCGCCGCCCGCTTTGGCAAACAAAGCAAGGCTGGACGCGCCAAAGCTAAATCCCAGCATCAATAACGAATTTTCAGTAGCCATAAAGACAAGATAAGCAAGACCTATTCCCAAAAGACTCGCTCCGACTACGGCAAGTCCCATAACCGCACCGCCGCGGAATCCGCACAAAAAGCTGGGTCTTATGCCTTGCTTGGCGGCTTCGGCGGTCTTAATATTGGCGACTGTGGCAATGGTTATGCCGATATAGCCGGCAATGCCGCTGAACACATTGCCCAGAATATACGCTACCACCACGCCGATATGGTCGCCTATAGTATTAGCTAGATTGTCTTGCCAAATAGGTTTGGGCAAGAACACAAAAATAAACAACGATACCACGCCGGCGAATTTGGCGAGAATGATATATTCTTTTTTTAAGAATGTCATCGCACCTTGTCTGATATATTTGCCCATTTCGGCTATCTTGGGATTATCGGATGGCTGTTTTTTTATCCACATATAAAGCCAGGAAACAAATAAAAACGCGAGCAAGGAAACTCCTACTCCCGCTATAATGAAAAAAACAATTTTCAAGTCCAAAGTAACTTCCCCTTTAATGTGTACTATTTGGCGATTTGGAAAAACCACCATAGGCTTTATTTTATAATTATATTATTGTATTGTCAATGGAAGTTTTGGCGTAAAATATTAATTATTTCTTAAATTTTTGAAAGAATACGTGCCCAGAAAACAATCTTAAATTGCAACTACAAGTGCAACGGTTTGTATAATAAATTTGTTTTACAGTTCCCTTTACCCCGAGGGGTAAAGAGAAAATTTTTCTAATTCTTGAGCGAACACTTGTTCTGCTGATTTGT
>DUVY01000042.1 GCA_012840805.1 Clostridiales bacterium
GTGCCTTTTCCTTTTGTATAATCTTGTGTTACAAACTTATTATACAAAGATAAAGGTTCACTATGAATCTTTTTTTACCCGTTGCACTTCATTTTACAATCTTCCTTTTTAATGTTTTGTTAAATTTTTACAACTTTTTTTAGTAAAACAGTTCTTTTTTTGCAAATATTGATATAATATATAGTGTAAAAGTAAATCGTGTTCGCTTCTTGGTATGCGACTAATAAATCGCCAAGTGTAAATTTATTTATTAAAAAATGGGCTTGGTATAGCCCATTTTTTTAATAAAAAGGGGGGGGGATTTATGGAATTATTAAGTAAATTCAAAACAAAAAATTATAAGGGTAAGTTCGTTTTTCTTAAAGATAAATACTTTGAAGACTTCCCCGATAGCAATCTTTGTAAGAACAAAACATTGCATAACGGAAAAGGAATGCGACCATTTTTTTATGTAACAGAAGAAACGACAGGAAAAAATTATATATATAATATTATTGAGGTTTTGGAATAAAGACAAAAAGACATCATACCCAAGTATAAAAACACTTATAGGTTGTATTTTTTAATATTTTTTATCTTTTTATTTTTCTTAATAAAATACTATAATAAGATTTTTGATTATCTTTTATCAAATGTCTTTCTATCTCCAAAAAGCCGCATTTTTTATAGATTTGTATCAGCTTTTCTTGAAAATCAAAAACTTCCGCAATATAAACTTTAAAAGGCGTCAAAGACACGGCATTATTAATTAACTCTTCTTCGGCGTCTTGACCCTTGAATCTATCCAAAATCTCAATAGACTCCAAAAACGCGGTGTCGTCGGGATAATGAGCAATAGGAAAACTGATGTGTTTAAATTTTTCATAGCAGGCTTTGCTTTTGCCCTTCAAAAATTTTTTGAGTTCTTGTAATTGAAGATTCATAGCGCGTTTTTGGTTGCTGCTTATGCCCAACATCCCAATTGGCTGGTCGTCAAAAAGCGCGACATAAAAGCAATCTAATTCAAACATATGCGAAAAAGCGCTAATCAACGCTTCTTGGGTCTGCTGAATTTTGGTTTCTTTGGCTTTGGGTTTGTGTAAAGAACTAAACTTATCCTCATTATTGACGACAAAGATTTCCGCCAATCTTTCCCTGATATCATCTAATTCGGCAGCGCTTTTTATAGTAACCATAAATACTCCCTATAATCTTAATTAATAAAATTGTAACATAAATATCAGTTTATGCCAATAGTCTAAAAAGCCGCTGACTCTTTAGCGGCTTTTAGAAAAAGGATGATATTGGAAAAATTATTGTATAGCTTTAAAGATTCCCAAGCTCGGCAAGGCTTTTCCGTCATAGGAAAATAACGCTTGATTTGCCCATGAGTTTTTGCTGGCTGCGTCCGCCCAACCCACGCCCGCGACAGGAATCCAGCAGCCCTCCCAATAAAATATTCCATAGCCTTGGCTAACTTGAGCTAACGCCGAAATCACATCCACAAGCAAATCCGCCTGCCCTTGAGGACTGACGACATAACCATACATAGGTCTTTCGCCTGAGCTAGCGTCTGAAAATAGATTTGCCGCGTTTGCGTGAGATTTGAATGTAAAGCCATACGATATTTCGGCTATCGTTATGAGCTTATCAGGAAATTCACTTTCCAATTCTTTAATAGTTGAAGACAACTGATTAATTGAGCCATGATGGTAGGGATAATATGATAGTCCAATAATATCATAATCAACGCTGTCAAATGTATTAAAAAAATTCTTTATAAATTCGGCGCCTGCCATACCCTTAGCCAGATGTATCATAGTTAAAATACTTGGGTCATAATCTTTTACAGCTGTATTGCCCGCTTTAACATACTTTATCAAGTTATCTCTTGCGTCAAGATATGAGCCACTAATGTTACTAGGTAATTCTTCGCTTTCAGAAATGTAATACGGCACATCCCCCGTTAATTCTTGGTTGACTCCGCCGGGATATTGCAATATCATGCCGCTTGTTATTTCGTTTCCTATCTGCGCCATATCGGGTTTGGCGCCCGCTAAATCCAAAGTTTGTATGGTCTCATAAGTAAAGTCATATATGGCTTTTGAGATTTGTTCTACAGTCGTATAATCTTTCCACGCCTTAGGGATTACTTGCTGTCCGGGGTGCGCCCAAAAATCGCTGTAATGCAAATCCAATAAAATCTTTAGTCCCACGCGCTTTGCCGATTTTGCCATTTCTAGCACTCTAGGCAAATCGCATATCCCCCCGCCATAAGGAACTTTGATTGACTGCCCGTCTTGCTCAAAAGTGTTATAGGGGTCGTTCCAAAGCCTTATACGGACATAATTAACGCCGTTGTCTTTCAAAATCTGATAGACATTTTGTCTTATTCCGTCTTGGTTATAAAACTTTCCGCCTTTTATTAACACTTCGTATAAAGTGGAAATATCAATGCCCAAAGGAAAGTCTGGTCTTAGATTGTCGATTTTATCTATATTAATAGGCTCAAACCAATTCTCTTGGTCGTGAATCGGGGAATAATAATCCTCCTCCACTACAACCGTAAAGCTGCCTTTGCCGCCTTTTGAGCTTTCGGCGTTGACTTGAACGGCTTGACCCGCTAACATCCCCTCCACATATCCGTCTTCTATATAAATTGCGTCCGAATCGTAAGAATAGCTTACTGTTTCGCCTTGCTCTAGATTTAGAACATTAATTTTAACTCTTTCCCCAACCTCGCAAGCGACTTTGCGTATTATTAATTTCTTGGTTTCCCGCGCCAAATTATCGGCGCAGGAAACCGTCAATAACATTATAAATATTAATAATAATATGCCTAATCTTTTGTTCAACATAGTTAATCCGCAATTTCAGTTGTTATAGAGATGTCGTCCAAACATCCATACAATGTTTCATCTGTCGTGTTTTCAAAAACAAATATCAAAACGACATCATCCAAAGGGCTGCTAAGTGTAAATTCAAATGTCTGTTCCATAAATTCGCTGCTATCCGAAATATCAGCCGAATACAAGCCCTCGTCAGCGTAAGGATTGACACCGTCTAAGGATTGGAAAATTTTGACAGAGCCTTGAATGCCGTTGAGCGCGGTATAAAATTTGAACGAATAAGCAATACTATCCAAAAAATACAAGCCGTCTAGATAAATGCTTATTTTTTTGCCCGCGGGCAAGCCCTCTTCGCCAAACTTATAAGCCATTTCCCCGCTTCTTTTCCAATCGCCCGCTGTATAAGCTTCTGCTATGCTATCGTCATCCACATAATTGGCAAATCCAAGCGTCGCTATTTCCCAATCATCAGTCTCAAATCCGCCTATTCGATTAATCATATTGATAGTTTGGGTATATATATCTTCTTCATAAAGCATATATGAGATAGAGATCTCATCTAAACATCCCCATAGCGTTGATTCAGTTGTGTTTTCAAAAACAAATATCAAAACAACATCGTTTAGATCGCTGTCGGGAACAAACTCAAGCGTCTGCTTCACAAAACCGCTGCCCGCTTCGGCTTGAGCCGAATATAAGCCCTCGTCGGTATAAGGATTGACATCGTCTAAGGATTGGAAAATCTTTACAGCGCCTTCAATCCCCTCGTTTAGATCGGTATAATAATTAATTTTATAGAGAAATCCTTCTTTAAAGTTTAAGCCATCTAAATAGACGCTTATTTTTTTGCCCGCGGGCAAGCCGCTATCTCCGCTTAGTCTATATCCCATTGTTCCATTATAATACCAATGGTCATCGCCTTGATATGTATATCCTACTTCAATACTATCGTCATCCACATAATTGGCAAATCCTAGCGTGGCTATATCCCAGTCGTCAGTCTCAAATCCGCCTACCTCATTAATCTTTTCTACGGTTTGCTTATAGATTCCTACCAGGATTGGATCTTCAGCGGAATTTACTACCCATACTGTAATGGTTTCGCTAAACTCTTTACCGTATGCCTTAAACGAAACCGTAGCTTCCGCCTCGCCCTTTTCGGCTGCTATTATCTTAGCGCCCTCTATGGTTACGGCTGTTGTTGTCGGATCTATCGTTAACGCGAAATCCTCTATTTCCTCGCCTTCGGGCAACTCGGGCAAAATCGTATAAACGGATTCGTCAATAACCGCAAAAGTTCTTTCCACGTCGGGATTGAGATCAAGCTCAATTATGCTTGGCAAGGTCATCTTGACATATTTATACTGTATTATGCTTACATCATCTATAACCGCCCAACGCTCCGTGGCGTTGTCGCTTTCCTCGTCGGCGACAAAATGGAAAGATATAGAGACATTGGATTGCTCTTCTAGATCAAAATAGCACACATAGTGATCCCAACCGCTTTCTTTATGCGTCCAATTCATTTCATAAACAGTATCATTAATCTTGATCTCGGTTTGAACCCCGCCTTGTCTAAAATAAGATAAGGTGTATTCGCCCGCGGGCACTCTTCTTAGATAAGCCGAAATCGTGTAATCTAAGGTAAGGTTGGTGCTTGTGCTCTCATCCCAACCGCCGTAAATTTTTAACGACAAATCACCCGTGCGTTTATGCGCGCCATCGGGCGCCATTTGACCCGCTGTGGATTCTATCCAGCCTAGATCTTTTACAGACGCGCTTTCAAATCCGCCCATAGCGTTAAACTTTTCTATCGGGTCGGTAGGGTCGGGTGTGACCGTTACTTTAAATGTCGTGGTCAATTGACTAGGCGCGGTGGTAACTTTTACTGTCGCGACGCCCGCCAAAATGCCCGTAACCTTGTCGTTGCGGATTGATATAAATTCCTCGCCCTCGGTAATCTCGTATTCATAATCTTCTGCAGCGTCTTCGGGGTCAAACACCACAACAATATCTTTTACTTCGTCTTCTTGCAGGGTAATATCGGCAACCGATATTGTGGGCGTTGGGGGTTCGGGCGGTGTTGTAGGGTCAGCGCAAGCAATTAATGAAATCGCCACCAAAACCGAAACAAAAAAAGCAAAAAAAGATTTTAATTTCATTTCTCCCTCCATACATATTTTTTTTATCCTTTAACCGCTCCTGCCGAAATTCCTTCGACCATAAACCTTTGAAGCGATAGGTATATTAAGACTATAGGAACGGCAATAATAACACAGCCTGAAGTAAAGATAGTAAAGTAATCGGCTATTCGGGTAGGGTCTGTAAGGTCATATAGCCCTACAGGCACTGTCCAGCTTTGTCTTGAAGAGTCCGCGCCCAATATCACTCTCGCCAATACATAATCCGCCCACGGCGTCATAAACGCCATAAGCGCCGTATATATGATAATGGGTTTGGACAGCGGCAAAATTATCTTAAAAAATATAGCCATTTGGCTGGCGCCGTCTAAAAGAGCCGCTTCGTCAAGGGATATTGACAAAGTGTCAAAATACCCTTTGGACACAAAAAATCCCAGCCCCGCGCCTGAGGCGTAAATAAGTAACAAAGTCCAAGTATTGCCCAGCAATAAGGGGTCGCCTTGGGCGTCGGTAAAAATACCGAGTATTATATAAATAGCCGTCATCGCCATAAAGCCGGGGAACATGCCCAAAATCAAGGCGATATTCATATACGGTCTTCTCATCTTAAAGCGAAACCTAGACAAAGAATAGGCGACGCACAAGGTAATAAATGTCGTTATAAACATATTACAAAGAGCAATGGCAAGCGTATTTATCAGCCATCTTTTGAACAAAAGAATCCTGCCTTCTTTGAATAAGTTGACATAGTTTTTCACGGTCCAAACCTTTGGGAAAAAAGACTGGGTGATAAGCCCCGCGCTTTCGCCCCTGAAAGATGTCGTAACCGTCCAGACAATAGGGATAATCCATATAATCGCAAGCGCTATCAATACCGTATAGGACGCGATTCCGTCAATTATATATTTGCGTCTTAAGCTTTTGAAATCTTTTGCTTTTGGCTTCATGAAAAATCCTCCTCTTTTTGATAAGAAGATGACCTTCGGTAAATGATTATTGATAGGCTTGCCGATATGATAAACATAATAAGACCAATAGCCGAGCCTATATTATATTTTGGATTGTCCATCATCGTAAGTTTATACAGCCAAGTAATCAAAATGTCCGTACCGCCCGCGACTCCGCCCGTGCCCGCGCCTTCCGGCCCGCCGCCTGTCAGCAACCAAATAACATTAAAGTTATTGATATTGCTGACAAAGTTAGCTATCAAAAGCGGCCCTGTCATAAACATAATGTAAGGCAATGTAATATATCTAAATTGCTGAAAAGCCGAAGCGCCGTCTATGCGGGAATACTCATATAAGTCTTTGGGAATGTTCATTAACAGCCCGGTCATCAAAATCATAAAATACGGCACGCCCACCCACATATTGATAAGTATTATCAAAATTTTGGCTATGGCGGTGTTTCCCCAAAATTGTATTCTTCTATTAATCCAGCCCCATTTCATCAAAAGCGAGTTTATAGGTCCGTAATCGTGGAACATAGCGTACATAACTCTTAAGGTCACAAGCTGAGGAATGGCTATGGTAAGCAAAAACAACGAGCGGAAAAAAATCTTGCCTTTTATTTGTTTTTTGTTGATTAAAATAGCCAAAAACATCCCTCCAAAATAGCATGTAAAAGTGGCGAAAAACGCCCACACAAAAGTCCAAGACACGACATTGGTAAGCGCTTTGAAATATTCGCCCATATCAAACAATCTTCTAAACGAATCAAATCCCGTCCAGCTTAACCAAGTGTCATTGATAATTGAAGGCACTGTGCCTATTTGGAAGGCGTAGTCGGTAAAGGCGAGTAATATCATAAACAAGAGCGGCAAGACGGTAAAAGCCAAAATTCCAATAATAGGCAAAGTCAAAAGAGTTATATAAAACTTGGGACCTTTTAGGGCTTTGATGTCGTTGATTAGATTAACAGGGATATTATTTAGCAGCTTTTGCGCGCCTATTTTCGCGCCTTTTATGTTTTTTATATAAACAATTACAAACGCCAAAATTATCGCTAGGCATAAGAGCCCGTATATAATGCTGTAATCCGACCTTACGCCTTCGGTATGCAAAGTGATTAAGCCTTGTAAATCCGTTATTCCGTCTGTCAGCATATAGACAATAAACAAGACCATTCCTGCTAGATATAACAAGCCCTTTGTTATCTGTCGCTGGAGCAAGTGCCCCGAGCCCATTACAAAGAAAGGCAAAACCATGGACGCTTTTATTTTTTGGGTCGAGCTTTGATATGTTTGGGCGTATTCTTGAAAAAATGCGCCTGTTTTTTTGAATTGGTTTTTGAAAAAGTTTAATATAATATTTTTGGGCGTTTTTTCTTCGGTTATTAGATTTTGAATAACCGAGCCTATTGACCTAAGATACGAGTATATAAACACAAGCGTCAACGCGACCAAAAATATTATCGCCCATACTCTTAAAGCCTGCGAGGGCATAATGCTTTTGCCGATAATTTCATTGACCCCAAACTTCAGCCAAATCAAAATAACTACCGCTTCAAAAACAATATAAAGCAAGCCTTTTTCCAAAAAGCCGAGTATAATATGCCCAAAGCCCATAACTAAAGCGCTCAAAACTAGGGCTAGCTTGCCCCGCAAACCCGAATATTTGAAAGCTGTTTTGTAATCTTTAAGCGGCGAAAAAATCTTTTTGAAAAAAGCCGATAATCTATAAGTTATTTTTTCAAAAAAACTCATCGCCATAACGCCTTTCGGAATGTCCATTACTTGCCTCCCAAAAATCCCAAAAAATCAATTAAGAGATTTGATTTTTTATTGTTTGCGCGGCGGTGTCTAATATCTCAGATATATTCGCTTTGGTCAAATCATCGCCTGAAAGATTCCATATAGCCGTCAAAGCGTCCTGCATAGGCGCCCAATAATTGCCCATCGCCAATATATTGGGCATAGTTACCGAATTTTCTAAAGACTCAGCCATTACAATTGCCGCCGAGTATTTGTTTTGGGCATCGTTTTCCAACGCCTCCTCAAACCTTGAAGTATCTGACACGGTGGGCAGTAGTTGTTTTTTGACAAATCTGTAATACTGATTTTCCGCGCTGGTCAAAAAAGCCGCGAACGCGTGCGCAAGGTGAGGATACTTTGTATAGGAACTTACGCCGTAACCCTTATATCCCGAAAAAGGCTTGAGCGTGTTGCCGTCAATCGTGGGTAAAACCGTTATCGCCGCGTTATCGCCCAAAGCGTTTTTGACGGTTGACCACAAAAAAGGCGAACTTACTATGCCGACCACTTCGCCGCTTTGGAGCAAGGATACCGCTTCTTCGGATTGGATATCGGCGATACAGTCTTTGTGTTGGCTCACAAAGTTATACAAATTATCCACAGCCTGAGGCATGTCAAAGTCTAACTCGTTTTTGTCCTTGCCGTCTTCGCCAAAGAGATTGACATCGGTCAAAAACGCGAAAGAGTAATACGCGTCCGAGGTTGTTTTCCACGCGATCTTTTTGCCCGAAGCTTTTAGGTTTTCAAAAGACGAAAGCGTTTCCGCGTCAACTTTGGTTTTGTCATACATTATGGTTATTGACTCGGCTGTTATCGGATAGCCGTACAATTTGTCGTTGAGAGTAAACGCCGCGATACTTTCTTGGTTGTGAATGGACTTTAGCTCAAAGGGATATAAAACCTCGGCGATATCGCCCGATGTTACGGCTTTGCCTAGGTTGTCGTGAATAAAGGCAAAGACATCGGCCGCTTTGCCCGACTCCCCGTGGAGATTGATATTTTCCACCGCGGAGCCTTCGGTCTGAGGCTCAAAAATAATCTTAAGAGTGGGCGCTTTGGGATACCTTTGAACATAATCTGCTATAAACTCTTCAGCCAAAGGTAACAGCATATCTATGTTGTTTTCGTCTTCCCATACTTTTAGGGTTATTACTTGGGAAGTTTGATTGTTTTTTTGCATCCAAATACGCCAAAAGTCAATACAAAAACTAATAACGCGATCAATATTAATCTTAATTTTTTCATCATTTCCTCCCAAAATTCTCAAAACTTATTATAAATTTTTAACGCGTAATTCATTTTTCCATTATAATCAAATAAAGCTTGATTTGCCCATTCGTTGCCATGCCCCTTGTGCGTTTCTTTTATGTACTCGCGGGCTTTGGGGCTTGCCCAAGTCCCATCGGGCGTTGGTATCCAGCACGGTTCCCAATAATAGATTCCTAAGCCCCTTTTGTCTTTTAGGTTTTTTATCCTTAGAAATAAATCCCGCAAATACTCGGCTTGACCCTGGGGAGTAAACGGATAAGGCATATCTTTTGAGGCAAAGTCTTTATTTATTACAAGTCCGGTATAGTTGTCGGGTCGCTGATCAAAATCTTGCAAAGTGTATGCGTAAGAAGTTTCTACCACCAAAATATCTTTTTTGTATCGGTCTATCATATCGTTGAGATTGTTTTGCATATCGTCCAGCGTCCCGTGCCAATACGGATAGTAAGAAACGCCTATTATGTCAAAATAGACATTTCGAAATATTATGTTGTCAAACCATTGCCTATACAAAGCGTTATCACCGCTTCTTTCAAGGTGCAATATAATCTTGCTTCCGCTTGTGTCTTGAACGGCTTTTACGCCCGCTTTTAGCAATAAGGCAAGATTGTCAAACCCAAAAACTTGACCATCTTTCCATATTAATTTGCCTTCTTCCCACAGCATACCCGCTGTTATCTCATTGCCTATTTGGACATATTCGGGCTCTATGTTATTGTTTTTTAGGGTTGTTAATATGTTCTTGGTGTATTGATAAGCTTTGTCTTGTAATTCGTCAAAATCAAGACCTTGCCAGCTTTTTGGCTTGAATTGCTTGGACGGGTCAGCCCAAAAATCGCTGTAATGCAAATCCA
>DUVY01000043.1 GCA_012840805.1 Clostridiales bacterium
ACAAACTGCTCTATTATTTGGGACAGGGCGCTAGGGAACATATTTTGCTTGCCCTGAAAGTAACCCCTAAACGCCGAAATAACAGCCACAAAGACTATGCTCGGCGCTATGGCTATATAGCTCAAAGCCGCCGAAGAGTTTCCTTGGGCTAGGGCTATCAATCTATGAAACAATAAAATAATCAAAGCGCAGATCGCGCCAAAAGCCGTAAGCGTAATCAAAGCCGTGGTAAACGCTTTGCGCGCCAAATCGGTTTGTCCCTTGGTCGTCTTTTCGGCGATAATCCTAGACAGCGCCGAAGGCAATCCGCCCGAAGAAATAGTAAGCAACAGGGCGTAAAGCGGAAAGACCATTTGGTATAATCCCATGCCTTCCGCGCCCAAAATATGCGTCAGCGGGATTCTAAAAATTGCGCCCATTAACTTTGCCAAAAACGAACATACGCCCAGCACCGCCGCCCCATAGACAAAAGTATGGGCTTTTTTGTCTTGGACTAGGATATCGGGCTTGGGTATCGCGATAGCGCCCTTGGACTTAGGCAACGCAGCTTCGCTCTGGGATTTAGACAACACAGCTTCGCCTTTGGGTTTGGGCAATACAATCTCGCCCGCTGTCTCAAAATCAACCTTTTTGATACTCGGCGCGGCTTTTATGCGACTTTCAGGCGACAAATTCATAATTCTATATTATGTAAAACCCCGCCTTACTATGCTTTAACAAAAATTCAAAAAAAATAATGTTTTTTGTAAGTTGAATAAGCTATGATAAAATTATGAGAGATTTATTTGAGTTTTATGAAATTTTATTTGTTGCTGTTTTTATTTTTTTCAAATTTTCATTAATAAATTCTTCTAATTTGATTATATTATCATCTTCTGCTTCATAATGCTTCTTTTTTAGCTGTTTTGCTTTTAAAAGATTTTGTTTTGCCTCTTCTAGTTTATCCATCTCTAACAAAATCTTTGCCATCATAAAATAAGTTTTATGATTGTTTTTATTAAGTTTTAATGATTCATAAATATTGTTTAAAGCTTCATTATATTTCTTCTGAGCAAATAATATTTCTGCCTTTAAATTATATAAATAGTACTTTTTGCGAAAAGACAATAAAAAATTTAGAATATTAATAGCCTTCTCATAATTACCTAATGCAAATTCTATTTTGCAACTTAACTCTTTTTCATAATATTTCTTAGATGAAAATAAATTTTTTTTAGCTAGATTATAATCTTTTTGCAAATAGTAAGCTTTAGCTAAATTATATCGACAATCCGCATTTTCTTTTATTTGTAAAGATTTTGAAAAATAAACAATAGCTTCTTGCCTTTTATCTTCAATTAATAACAAAGCCTTGCCATGTTGAAATAAGATATCAGAATATGTAGACTGCGCTTTTTCTTGTTCTGCAGGAGAATAACTTTGCCATATATCATGACAATCATCAAATTGTCTTAAAGCCTTCCACAAATATGGGGATTTTAGTTGTTGAAAATAACCAACATTTTTTATATAAGCATAACCAAGACGATATTTAACAATAAAATATTTCGGATATATTTTTAAGGCTTGTTCAAAATATTCTATCGCTTTATCCCATTTTTGTTGCTGATAATATTGAAACCCCAACATATAAAACCATTTTGCAGATGACGGCTGCTTTTGTGCTAAATTATTAAAATGATAAATTGCTTTGTTATAATCAGCTGCTCTTGAATAACACCAACCTGTCTTTTCAATCAATTCAATACTATTATCTTCTTCAATTAATTCTTCATATAATTTAGCAGCCTTTAACCATTCTTTCTCATTCTCATATAAATTAGCTCTCTCTAATTTTTCTTGATTATTAGAATTCAAATATATTTTCCCTCATTAATTAATTTTTTTTGGTTATCGGACAATATGGAGTTTTCTAGAATATCAAAATAATGCTTTAAAATCTTTGAAGTTATCCTACGATATTTTGAATTACTAGGAAGTATTATATTTTTAGCAGAATAAAAATCTATTTTGTAATTTTTTACATTATATTCTACAAAGCGGTTTTTAGCATTACCAGTTTGTAATAATTGATCTATTAATAAAATGCCGTCTTTTAAATTAATATCTTTTTCTAGTTGTTCGCAATAATATAAAACATTATGATAGTCTAAACCTATTATAAATAAATCATATTTGTTATTTGGTAATTTATAAATTAAATACTCTTTCATATTAATCATCAAAGCTACTATTTATTAAATTTAAACATTTTTTTATTAGTTCATTAGCCTCTTCTTTAGTATATATGATTGTTGTATCATCAACTGTGCCATCTCCACTAATTATACCAAAATGAAATAGTAAATTCCTATTACCTGTAAAATAATTATAACAATTTTCAATATTATTGATATCTTTTTCATCATTTATTGTATTTTTATAATCATCTCTTAATTTAAATCTATTATTATCTCTTATAAAATAAGTCTGCCACGATTTAAATTTAATAATAATGCCGTGCTGATAAAACAACCATTTTATATGACCTTCCAAAGCTCTAAAAGCTGGAAAAACATATTGGGAATATTCTACACCCACAATATAATGGTCTAAATTAATTATAGCCTGGTCTATTAATCTTATAATATTTTCATTATAATTATCAGGATAAAGATTAGAAAAAATGGATTTTTTATGATGTTCTAATTTTTTTACATCTATTGAAATACTATAAGCGTCTTCCAATACTTTAATTACATCTTTTTCATTAATGTATTGTAATATATAAGATGTAAAAATTTGGAACAAGACATTAATTTTGCCTTGAACCATTAACTTGCCTTGTGTAAAATAGGATACAGTAAGCTTATCTTCTTCTTTAGTTAAAGAAAATATGTTACATGATGCTCGCTCCCTTTTTTCTATATTTATATCAAATTCTTTTTCTATAAAATTAATAATTAGATCTAAATCTTGTTTATTAAAATAATTTAAAACATAGCAATTTAAACCTATTTTTAAGCTATTGCATTTTTTATTTAATGCCTTTTTTGCTAAAGCGTCTGCCTCTTCATTATGTTTATTATTGCTATGACCTGCCACCTTTACAAAGGTAATATCTAATAACTTATTAAATTGTTTTATTGTTTTTGATAATAATTGAGCGGATTTGCTATTAGCTTTCCATTCGCCTTTAGCCCATTTGCCTATTCCTTCATAATCATAAAAAATCTTTATCTTATATTTCTCCAATTCTATGCATTTTATTAAAGCGCTAATAACGCCAAAAACTTCTCCAGCTATATTTCTTTCTTTAATATAATCTGGGTCATTGCCACAATCACATATTTTTATTTCTTTTTCATCTTTTCCAAATATTATTGCGCCATACCCATAATATTGACTTTTTTCATCAAAACTACCATCGGTATATATTACCGTAAAACCATCATCTAAATCTTTTTTTAGATTTTTTTCATAAATGTCTTCATCGTTCAAAAAAGCTTCAGCTTCATCATGTGTATTAAAAGATTTAAAAACTGCGTTTTTATAGCCATCAATGCTATTTTTACATTCTTCCCACGATGTGAAAATGCCTGTTTTTCTACCTCGTTTTACAGCATAAAATTTCCCCATTATTTTCTCCTGTTTTTAAAATATTAATACAAATAAAAACTATAATAAAAATTATATCTTTATAAATACACCTTGTCAACATAAATATGACTTATCAATTTTTTTCAAATAATAGTTTTTACGCCCAAAAAAAGGGAAGGTGTTTTGCCTTCCCTTTAATCTTTGTTGTTTTGATGCTTCCTTAGATATATAATTTAAAATTTTGTGTTACTTAAATGCTTTCTTAAATATATGATCCAAAAATCTTTTATTTATTTTAATATCTTTTACTCTTTCGCTGCTTGGAAGCCGCGGTCTAAGTCGTCCAAAATATCCTCTATATCTTCCAGTCCTACCGATAGCCTTATTAGCTCGGGCAAGACCGCCGCTTTTTTTAGATCTTCTTCGCTAAGCTGCGAGTGCGTGGTGGACGCGGGATGAATCACCAAAGAGCGCGCGTCCGCCACATTTGCCAAAAGCGAAAACAGCTTAAGCGCGTCTATAAACTTCTTGCCCGCTTTTAGTCCGCCTTTTATGCCAAAGGTCAAAATGCCGCCCGCGCCTTTTGGCAAATATTTTTGCTGACGCTCGTAATATTGGTCGTCCTCAAGCGCGGGATAATTCACCCATTCCACCTGCGGATGATTTTTTAGATATTTGGCGACCGCTAAGGCGTTGGCGCAATGTCTTTCCACTCTCAAAGACAAGGTTTCAATGCCCTGCAAAATCAGAAACGCGTTAAAAGGACTCAAACAAGCGCCCGTATCCCTTAGCAACTGCACTCTTAGTTTGGCGATATAAGCGTCGGGCAAATCGGCGTAAATTAGATTATGATAAGTCGTATCTGGCTCGGTAAAAGACGGGTATCTGCCGCTTGCCCGCCAGTCAAAGTTGCCCATATCAACCACTATTCCGCCTATGCTGTTGCCGTGCCCGCCCAAATATTTGGTCAAAGAATGCACGACAATATTAACGCCCCACTTTTTCGCCTCAAATAAATAGGGCGTGCCAAAAGTGTTGTCCGCTATCAACGCCACCTTATGACGCTTGGCAATCTCGGCTAACTTTTCTATATTAGGAATATTAATGCCTGGATTGCCTATTGTCTCAAAAAATATCGCCTTGGTTTTGGGATTGATTGTTTTTTCAATAGTTTCAAAGTCTTCGGGGTCAATCAAATGCGCTTTTATGCCGTATTGGGAATAAAAGCGGTCATTAAACAATGTATATGTTCCGCCGTATAATGTGCTGACCGAAATAATCTCATCGCCCACGCTCGCGATATTAAGTATTGAATACAAGGTCGCCGCCATGCCGCTAGAGGTCGCCACAGCGCCCACGCCGCCTTCTAGCGCCGCCATTCTTTGTTCCAAAACGGCGACTGTCGGATTGTTAATGCGCGAATAGATATAGCCGTTTTCTTTTAGGTCAAACAAAGCCGCCGCGTGCTCAGAGTCTTTAAAAACATAGGATGTCGTTTGATAAATGGGCACGGCGCGCGAGCCTGTGGGGTCAATCTCATGACCTGCGTGAAGGGATTTTGTGTTGAATCCTAATTCTTTCATAACTATCTCCTAGGTGTTTTTTATATTATACATTATCAATACAAAAAGACTAAACCAAAATTATATATCTTAACTAAACAAAGGCGTTGACAAATATCTCTCGCCCGTATCGGGGAGCAAGACGACTATTGTTTTGCCCGCGTTTTCCGCCCTTTTGGCTAATTCGGTCGCCGCCCATAAAGCCGCGCCCGAAGAAATACCCACAAGCAATCCTTCGGCTTGGGCAATATCTTTAGCGGCGTCAAAGGCGTCACTATCCGAAACTTGAATTACCTCGTCCACCACTTCGGAAAAGTATGTCTTGGGCACAAAGCCCGCCCCTATGCCCTGTATCTTGTGCGGTCCGGGCGCGCCACCCGACAAAACGGGCGAGCTTTGGGGCTCTACCGCCACTACGCGTATATCGCCGTTGTGCATTTTCAAGACTTTGCCCACGCCGCTTATCGTGCCGCCTGTGCCCACGCCCGACACAAATATATCCAGTTTTCCTTGGGTATCTTTCATAATCTCCTGGGCTGTGGTTTCTTGATGAATTTTAGGGTTGGCGGGATTTTCAAACTGCTGGGGAATAAAAGAATTGGGGTCTTGTGCCGCCAATTCTCGCGCCTTGTCTATAGCGCCTTTCATCCCCAAATTGCCGTCGGTCAATACTATATTTGCGCCCAAAGCTTTTAATAAGTTGCGCCTTTCAACGCTCATAGTCTCGGGCATGGTCAATGTCAGCTTATAGCCCCTTGCCGCGCTCACCCACGCGAGCGCGATGCCCGTGTTGCCGCTAGTGGGCTCTATTATATGGGTGTCTTTGTTTATAATTCCCTTTTTCTCAGCATCCACAATCATAGCGTAACCTATGCGGTCTTTGACGCTGCCGCCTGGGTTAAAATATTCCAGCTTGGCTATAATTTTGGCTTTTAGGTTGTGAATTTTGTTGTAGTTGGATAACTCCAAAAGAGGCGTATTGCCTATAAGTTCGGTTAAGGATTTTGCTATTTTCATAAATATAACTCCGTTATTAATATATTCTATTAATCATATATGATTAGTATGATATAAAATATATATTAATAATATATGCCTTGTCAAGCATTTATGATATATATTTAAACAAAAAAACAGCGTTTATTTTTTACGCTGTTTAGATGCTAAATGAGATATTTTGGGCGTTGACTTTTTTGTAATGGATGACTATGTCTTCCAAAGATATGTTCTCAAGCAAACTCAAAAGGCATTCGTCCGCTTTTTTATAGACCACTTGGGAAATTGAGTATTCTATATCCGTCACATCGTTGATTGTCTTGGACTCGGTTACCCTGCCTTCTAGCAAGCGAAGTATATGCAACACCTTAATCTCGGCGGGTCTTTTTGCCAACTGATAACCGCCTTGGGCGCCTTTTACGCTTGTCAATAATCCGCCTTTGGTAAGCGCCCCAAAAATCTGCTCAAGATATTTTAGCGGTATGTTTTGCCTTGTAGCTATATCTTTTAGCGGTATATAATCGGGTCCAAAGCGCATAGCAAGGTCCGCCATCGCCTTTAGCCCGTATCTGCCGCGCGAAGACACTTTCATCTATAAATTCCTCTCTTTTATCTCATAGGCGCCGTCGGCTATGGATGTATTATATACGGAAGGCGAATATCCTATTTTTTGTGTATAAACTCTTGTCACACGCTCCACAAAGTCTTGAACATTTTGGGTCTTAACCAAAGACACCGCGCAACCCCCAAATCCAGCGCCCGTCATTCTTGAGCCTATGCACCCGGGCGTTTTTTGGGCGGTTTCCGCCAAAGTGTCTAACTCTATGCCCGTAACCTCATAAAGCTCTTTTAGAGACTTATGGGACTCATTGAGAAGCTGTCCAAATTTTATTAAATCGCCTTTTTTCAAAGCCTCAATGCTTTTTATTACTCGGTCTTGCTCATAAACGCAATGCTCGGCGCGGTCTTTGATTTTGCCGCTTAACAGATGTTTATTCGCCTCAAAAGTTTGGGGCGAAATCTCGCATAGGTTGTCAATGTCCAAAGACTTTTGCAAAATTTTTAGCGCCTCTTCGCATTCCGCCCTGCGCTCGTTATATTTGGAATCGGCGAGGCTTCGGGGCTTGTTGGTATTAATGATAACCAAAGAGTAGTCCAAAAGATTAAGCGGAACATACTCATATTTTAAGGTGGAACAATCCAGCAATATGGCATGGTCTTTTTTGCCCATTGCCGAGGCGAATTGGTCCATAATGCCGCTGTTGACGCCGACATAGCGGTTTTCGGCTTTTTGGGACAAAACCGCGAGTTCAACTAAGCCAATATCTTTAGCGGTATTGCCCGACTCCTTGGAAAAAGTCGCAAGAGCCAAAGCCGTGCTGACTTCTATCGCAGCTGACGAAGAAAGACCCGAGCCAAAAGGCACGGTCGAGTCATACAGCAAATCGCAGCCTACAATGCTAAAGCCCGCCTCTTGCATAACATAAGCGACTCCCGCTTGATAGTTGCCGTATTTTAAATGTTTGTAATTTTGAAGATTGTTTTTATCCAAAACCACGCGCTCGTCCAGCGTGGTAAAAGCAATTCTTATTTTGTCCGTATTATTAGGTCTTGCCAAAACCGCGCATCTAAGATTAAGCGCGGCGGGCAACACATAACCGCCGTTGTAATCAATATGTTCGCCTATTAGGTTAACTCTGCCGGCGGCGGAAAACACTCTAATCTCGCCCTCGCCGTAAATTTCCGCAAATTTTTTTTTCAGCTTTGTAAAATCCATTTTTTTTCAAAAACCCTCTAAAAAATTTCAGTATAATTAATATTAATTATCCCAACATAATAATTTTTAGTCAAGCAAAACAAAAAGCCGCCTAAAGATTTTGATTTATCTTGCGGCTATTTGGTTTTAACCTTTTATGCTAAAATAATTTTTTTTAACAATAAAAAAACCGATGCTTTAGGTAGTATCGGCTTATATTTATGGACAATATAAAAATTTATAATATTATATCCTTTCTATCGGGACCCATTCCCACATATTTAATGGGAACGCCTACGCTGTCTTCTATCAGCTTCAAAAAATCTTTGGCTTCTTGGGGCAAGTCTTGGATGCTCTTGGATTCTCTTGTGGATTTGTTCCAGCCTTTTAGGACTTTGTAGATGGGTTTAACCTTGTATAAATCGCGGCTGTTGGGCATGTATTCCAAAACCTTGCCGTCCAGCTCATAACCTACGCAAACTTTAATTTCTTTTAACGCGTCTAGCTTGTCAACTTTATTTAACGCAATGCAAGTCAATCCGTTAATTTGAACGGCATAGTTTAACACCACAAGATCAAGCCAGCCTATGCGCCTTGCCCTGCCCGTTCTCGCGCCAAATTCGTCGTCAATATTTTCGCCGCTGCCTCTTAAGCCTTCGGCTTCTTCGTCCGACATCTCGGTCGGGAAAGGACCCGCGCCCACCGCCGAAGAAAAAGCTTTGGTAACGCCTACTATATCGTCAAGCTCTTTGGGCGAAAAACCGCCCGAAACCGCGGCGTAGGCGGCGATTGGATGCGAAGATGTAACATAAGGATATATGCCCAAATCCAAATCTTTCATAACGCCTAATTGTCCTTCAAACAGTATCTTTTTGCCTTGCTTTTTGTATTCTTGAATTAGGCTTATAGGATTGACTATGTAGGGCTTGAGTTCTTGATACCAGTAGGCGCATTTGTCCGCCAATTGATCGGCGTCGTAAGCTTTGCCGCCCAAAAACTCAACTTGCGCGTTGATAAACGGCAAGACATTTTTTAGGCGCTCTCTTACATAGTCATTGTCCGCCAAGTCCTCAAATCTCAAATTGGTGCGCATAGCTTTGCCCGAATATGCGGGGCCTATGCCCCTTTTGGTCGTGCCTATGCCCACTTCGGTTTTTTTCTCGGTAAGGTCGTCAATATCCACATGATAAGGCATAAGGACATGCGCTTTTTCCGATATGTATAACTTATCAAGACTAATGCCGCCTGATTTTAGTTCGTTTATCTCCTTTAAGAGCTCATCGGGATTGACCACAGTGCCTGTGCCTATTAGGTTAGCGCAATTGGGATAAAAGATACCGCAAGGTATCAAATGCAGCCTGAACACGCCGTATTGATTGGCTACGGTATGCCCCGCGTTATCCCCGCCCTGAAACCTGACGCACAAATCGGCTGTCTGAGCAAAATAATCCACCATTTTGCCCTTGCCTTCATCGCCCCACTGTGTTCCCACGACCACTCTTATTGACATTTTTTACTCCTTAGGTATTTTTTTTAGCTAGTTTTTATCAATTAATCGCCAAAGTATTGCCTTAGATTTTTTTATCTATCTTCTTATTTTTTTTAATTTTTTGAGCCTTTCCACAGCTTCCAAAATATTTTCCCTGAAATTAAACGCCGAAAGTCTCATAAACCCTTTTCCGCAAGAGCCAAAGCCTTCTCCGGGCGTGCTTACGATTTGGACCTTTCTCAAAAGATAATCAAAAAATTCCCACGAGCCAAATTTGTCAAGCGTCTTTACCCAAATATAAGGCGAGTTCACGCCGCCATAGGTTTTTAGCCCGATTTCTTCCAAGCCTTGTTTGATTATCTTAGCGTTTTCCAAATAATAATCAATGCTTTCTTTTGTTTGGCGTTTGCCCTCGGGCGAATAAACAGCCTCCGCCGCCCTTTGAACGACATAAGACACGCCGTTAAACTTAGTGGCTTGGCGTCTATACCATAGGTCGTTTAAGGACACGCCGCTAGTTCTTAATTCTTTGGGAATAACCGTATAAGCGCATCTAACGCCCGTAAAGCCCGCTGTTTTGGAAAAACTTCTAAACTCTATCGCGCATTTTTTGGCATTGGGTATTTCATAAATGCTTCTGGGTTTGTCTTCTGTTATAAACGCCTCGTATGCCCCGTCATACAAAATAATAGCGTTAATATCCAAAGCGTAATCCACCCAGCGCTTTAGGGTGTCGTAGTCCGCCATAGCGCCTGTAGGGTTGTTGGGAAAGTTAAGATAAATTATATCAGGCTGGCGCTCAGGGAACTCGGGCATAAAGCCGTTGGATTCAACGCACGGCAGATAGATGACTTTGTTATAGCTGCCGTTAGGACGGGCGCGCCCGGCTCTGCCTTCAATGACATTGGAATCCACATACACAGGATAAACGGGGTCTTGAACAGCTATCCTGTTGTCAACAGAAAACAAATCCAAAATATTGCTGCAATCGCTTTTGGCGCCGTCGCTTACAAATATCTCGTCCTTTGAGATGTCAACGCCTCGGACTTTGTAGTCATTTTCCGCGATGGCTTCTAGCAAGAAGTCATAACCTTGATAGGGCGGATAGCCTCTAAAAGTCTCCGCCTTGCCCATTTCTTTGGACGCCTTTACCATTGCGTCCACTACGGCGGGCGCCAAAGGCAATACGGCGTCGCCTATCCCAAGCTTAATGACTTTTTTGTCGGGATTTGCCCTTTCGTAATCCTTTGCTTTGTTATTTACAGTAGCGAACAAATAATTATTCGCTAATTTCAAAAAATTACCATTAATACCAAACATCAATCTCTCCTTCAAAAACCGTAACCGCGTTACCGGTCATGATAACGGTGTTACTATATTTTATCTTTAGTTGTCCGCCTTTTAAGCTGACATTAATTTCATTATTAGTATATCCATTAAGAAAAGAAGCAACCGCGGCAGCGCACGCGCCCGTGCCGCAAGCAAGTGTCTCGCCCGCGCCGCGCTCAAACACTCTTAGCTCAATATTATCTTTATCAATCACCTTGATAAACTCGGTGTTGACTCTTTTGGGGAAAACTTTATGATTTTCAAACTTAGGACCAAGAATATTAAGATCCAAGCTTTGAATATCGTCCAAAAAGACCGCGCAATGCGGATTGCCCATACTAAGACAGGTCACATTATATATCCGACCGTCAACCTCTAAGGGTCTGTTGATAATCTTATCGCCGTCCATCGCCACAGGGATTAATTTTGGGTCAAATATGGGCTTGCCCATATCCACGGTCGCGCCCCAGACATTGCCCGCATCGTCAAAAATTAAGTCTATATTTTTGATACCGCTCAATGTTTCTATGGCGACAGAATTTTTATCGGTCATTTTTTTGTCATAGACATACTTAGCGACGCAGCGGATCGCGTTGCCGCACATTTCGGCTTCGCTTCCGTCGCTGTTAAACATCCGCATTCTAAAGTCCGCCTTATCTGACGGGCAAATCAATACCAGACCGTCGCCGCCTATGCCAAAATGTCTATCGGATAGCTTTTGCGCTAATATGGATGGATTAGTTATTTTTTCTTTTTGCGCGTCTATATAAATATAATCATTGCCCGCGCCGTGCATTTTGGTAAATCTCATTAATGCCTCAATTTCTAGATTTTGTCGCGCATTCAAAACATTAATATGTTTGCTGATTTTTGTCAACTCTTTTGCGCCACAAGGATTATTTTGCAAAAATCAATCTAAAGTTTTATAAATTTATCCTGGATTATATCGCTAATATCTGCCTAGATACTGGGCTATTTCCCATTCTGTTACTCTAGTGCGGTATTCGCTCCATTCGGCTTTTTTGGCTTCTATGTATTTATAAAAGACATGGTTGCCCAACACGCTTTTTACCCATTCGTCTTTTTCCATAATGTTAATCGCATCTTCCAAATCAACCGGCAAGCTTTTTATATTGTTGATTAACCTGCTTTCTTGGCTCATAGCGTAAATATTGGAATTTATGGGCGGCGGAGGGGTAAGACCTCGCTTGATGCCGTCCGCGCCCGCGGCTATGCACAAAGCCAAAGCTAGATAAGGGTTGCACGAAGGGTCGGGACTTCTTAACTCCACGCGCGTGCCAAGTCCTCTTGTGGAAGGTATCCTAATAAGCGGGCTACGATTGGCGCAGCTCCACGCTATATGCACAGGCGCCTCATAGCCCGAAACAAGTCTTTTGTAACTATTGACCAAAGGGTTGGTTATGGGCGTTATTGGCTCTATGCGTTCCAAAATGCCTGCGATATACGAATACGCGATTTTGCTAAGACCTATGGAATCCGTTGGGGCAAAAAAAGCGTTTTCGCCGTCTTTGAATAGCGACATATTGATATGCATACCGCTGCCCGCCATGTCTTGTTTGGGCTTGGGCATAAATGTAGCGTATAGACCGTGCCATTGGGCTATAGTTTTGACCACTAACTTAAAAGTGATTATATTATCGGCGGTGGTCAGCGCGTCGGCGTATTTGAAGTCTATCTCGTGCTGGGCGTTGGCGACTTCGTGGTGGGAAGCCTCTATCTCAAAACCCATTTCTTCCAACATTACGCACATATCGCGTCTAGCGCCGCTGCCTAGATCCGCCGGCGAAATATCAAAATATCCCGCTCTGTCGTTGGAACGCAAGGTGGGTTGGTTGTTTTCATCCAAATGGAATAAGAAAAACTCGCACTCGGGTCCGACATTGGCGGTATAGCCCATTTGGTTTAGATCCTTGATAACTTTTTTTAGAATGTATCTGGGGTCGCCCTCAAAAGGCGTTCCATCATGCTTATACACATCGCAAATCAATCTCGCGACTTTGCCTTGCGGGGTGCGCCACGGAAAGACCACAAAAGTATCAAGGTCGGGTCTTAAGTTCATATCGGACTCTTCTATTCTGACAAAACCTTCTATGGAAGAGCCGTCAAACATACACTTATTGTCCAAAGCCTTGTCTAATTGGCTGGGCGTTATCGCGACATTTTTCAGCGCGCCAAAAATATCGGTAAACTGTAGCCTGATAAATTTGACATCTTCTTTTTTGACTATTTCTTTGATTTGT
>DUVY01000044.1 GCA_012840805.1 Clostridiales bacterium
CGACACAGTAGTTAATGAAAACGAACTAAAAATAATGGTATTAAGGGACGGGCATGAACAAGAAATTTCCACAGGCTATTATCAAAGTATGGAATTGCCCGTGTGGCTTCAAGAGTTGCCTTTTGATTAAAAAACTTAAATAGACGATTATAATTCCTTAGCGTTCTTGACATTTCTTGGCAAATGATTTTTAAAAAACCGCTCTTTTTTGAAAGAGCGGTTTTATTATTTCTAAGAATTATTAAGATTTTTTTTAAAGGCGAATAAAAACTTATTTTGCAAAAGGTTTGCCCTAGAGCAGCTTTTATATACCACAAGCGAAAAGATATAATCCACGCAATGATGCCCCAAAGTGATAAGCCCAACCTCAATCATTATATAATATAAAGTGAATGACACATCGGTAACGCCCAAAAAGATAGCGACCACTATTATTTCAGCCGCGCCGTGAATGACGCCTAACAGCGCTCCGCCCAAAAAGATACTAAATCCTTTGGTAAATAAGCCTTTATTAATCGCCAATGAGCCAGGCAAAGCGAATAGTATATGCGAAGCCGCCCTAAGCGCGACAATCGGGCTAGTCTTAAGAAAAAAAGCAAGCGTTGTGCCAATACAGCCCATTATCGCCGTAAATGGCGACACAAACATCGCTATTATTACCGGCACATGCGAAAACAAGGTAAAAGTGGTAAAGGGCAAAGTAATAGTCGGCATAAAGTATGGCATTACAAAACTTAGCGCGATTAAAATTGCGGTTATGGCGATTTTTTTGGTTTTTGAGTTAGAAAAGCGATAGTCTTTTTTTGGCGCTGTTTCGGCTGTCACTTTAGTAGTGGCTTCAATTTTAGCTTCGGCTTTGGGTTTTTGATTTAATTCTTGATTGGGTAAATGTTGGCTGTTTGTCATTATGATTAGTCCTTTTTTAAAAAAAGTATTATGCTTATATATTTTTTTAGTCTAACATAATGTATAAAAATTCTCAAACATATCGTTTATACTTGTCAACGAAATTAATGTCTTTTAATATCTTATAAATATGCTATAATATTGTTAGCCGCATTACATATTATAATTATAATTAATATTTTTTCAAACCAATAATTGCCTGAAAAATGATTAATTTTGCCTTATATACGCTTTTAAAAACTTTAACTTTATGATAATATAATATTTGCCATATTATCGGGGTGTGGTGCAGATGGTAGCACGCTTGGTTCGGGACCAAGAGGTCGCTGGTTCAAGTCCAGTCACTCCGACCAAAAATACTATGCTAAAAAGCATAGTTTTTTTATTATCTATAAACTAATTTTAACTAAGAGTTTTTCAAAGTTTTTTTAAAAATAATTTTCTATTAACATTATTTGTCTTGTATATAATATTGACAAAGCTCAAGCCATACATTAACATTAAACCATAATCTTTTTAGGTAAAATATTTGATGAATTTAGACAAACCGCATATGACATATTTTTTACAAAAAATTAATCAAGTTTTGACGCATCCTAAGGTGCTCAAAATGGATGAGTTTATCCAACACGGCAAAGTTACTTGTTTGCAGCATAGTATCGCCGTGGCGTATTATAGCTATATCGCAGCGCTTAACTTGCCTTTTAGGATAGATTATCATTCATTAATAAGGGGCGCGATGCTGCACGATTTCTTTTTATACGATTGGCGTGACAAAAACAAGGGGTTTAGATGGCACGGTTTTAAACATCCCAAAATAGCCCTGAATAACGCCCAAAAATTTTTTGATCTTTCCCAAAAAGAAAAAGATATTATTCTAAGGCATATGTGGCCTCTTACCATAATACCGCCTAAGTATATAGAATCAATCATAGTCAGCCTTGTGGATAAGACTGTGACCGTTTTAGAAACATTTAATCTTTTTAAAACAAAATTTTTCATGATCAACCAAAAGCTTGCGTTTAGAAAAGCTATTGAATAGACTTATAAAATAAACATTTATAAGGGGAAGGGAATGTTTCCAGAATTAGATTTGGGTTTTATTTCAATTGATATGTATACGGTTATGATAATAATCGGGCTTATCGGGGCGATGGCGATGTTTAGCTACTTGGCAAAGGCCAACAAACTACCCGATTCCGTATATAGAAAATACATGCAAATAGCTTTATTAGCGGCGATTGTGGGCTTTTTGAGCGCGGTTTTGTTCCAGTCAATTTATGATTTTTTCAAAACGGGTAAATTCGAATTTAGCGGAATGACATTTATAGGCGGGCTTATCGGCGGCGTGGGCTCTTTCTTTTTGCTGTTTGTGTTTTTGGCGGAAAAGGAAGAAAAAAAATATTTGAGAGTTTGCGCCAATTATTTGTTGGTTAGCATAGTAGTCGCGCACTTTTTTGGAAGAATAGGCTGTTTCTTGGCGGGATGCTGTTATGGCAAATTTACGGACTCGTTTTTGGGCGTAAATTTCCCTGATATTGGTCATAGACACCCGACTCAACTATATGAAGCGGCGCTTTTGCTCGCGATATTTATAGCCTGTCTTAAGTTCAAAAACCAGACTATTTATATTTATCCCATAAGCTATGGCGTAGGGCGGTTTATAATAGAATTTTTTAGAGGCGATGACAGGGGCGCGTTTTTCTTTAATGTCCTTTCGCCCTCACAATTTTGGTCAATTCTTATGGTAATAGCTGGCGTCGCTTTGATATTTATTTTAAACAGAAAAAAATCCATAGCCGATAATTAGATATTAACTCTCGCGGCTGTTTTTTAAAAAAACTTAGCGGCGGTTATTTGGCTTTTTTAAAAGCTAAATATCTAGTTGATTATTATATTTAAAAAAATTACATCTTTTCTAAAACGAGTTTTTGTTATATAATTATATTGAAGACAAAAAACACATAAGAAAAAACATCATTAATCTTTTTTAAAAAAAGATTAATGGAAGGAGCGTATTATGAAAAATTGGTTAGCTAAAGTTGGCGTGTTTATTCTAGGAATTGTGGTGGGAGTAATCGGAACCGTCGGCGGCATAATAGGTCTAGGACTTTGGGGTTACAAAAGTCTGTCTATAAACAAAATAGAACAGCTAACCAAACAAGACTTGGCTTTTCTCAACGCTTTTTTAGAGCAAGATTCTATCCTAAAAGAAATGTCCATAGAACAGATGATAGCAAGTGTTTCCACAATGCCAAACAAAACATTTGGGGAGCTTGCGCAAGAATATGGGATCAAATATCCTCAAAATATTTCATTTTTGACCGAAGCGCTAAACGATGTTCAGCTTGGACAAGTGGCGACTTCTTTGGGCTCGGTAATAAAAAATCTCAAGGTCGCCAATCTTTTGGGCGCGCCGTATAATGACTATGAAACATATCCAGAAACTTACGAAGGACCCGCTCCTTTGGACGCCGCGCCGCTTTTGTGGACGCTTAGAAATTACACCTTTGCCAATATGTCAGCCAAACTTCAAGAAGAAGTCAAATTAGGCAGCATTTTGGGAGCGCCTTATGACGATTTTGAAGATACAAGCACTGCAGCCCCCGAGGGCGCGGATTCGCTTATGTGGGCAATCAGAAAACAAACTATTAACAACTTGTCGGACAACTTGGTCAATGAAATCAAGATTGGCAATATTTTGGGCAGACCATACAGCGATTTTGACAATTATCCGGAAGACTATGAAGGCGCGCTTCCTGACGGCGTGGATACTTTGCTTTGGGCAATAAGAAACTACACAATAGATAACATGTCGGACAATCTCTTAAAAGAAGTTAAGATAGGCGACATTTTGGGCGAACCTTATAACGACTTTATAAGTTATCCCGAAGACTATCAAGGCGAATTGCCCGAAGGCGCGGAGGCTTTGCTTTGGGATTTGCGAGCTTACACCATAAAAGGCGAAACCAACGGCGTTGGCTCTTATCCCGATTCTTTGACGGTGGGCGACTTAAGAGATGTTTTTGGCGTTAGTTTGCCCGAGCTTTTTGAGGTAGAAGACAGCGTGCCCTTAAAACAGCTGGGCGACGAGATAAGCAATCTCTACATTTTTGAGATTATAGACCCGCCCAAACCCGAATCCGACCCTATCACCCAAAACATAATCAACAAAATGCGCTCATTAAAAAAGGACGGGACAATTCAAGACCCTTCCGAAGAGCCCGAGGGCGAATCAGATTGGTATAGATTGAGCGAGCTCAACGATCTTATGAACGCGCTACCCCCAGCCCTTACCACGCAAGATGTTCTTACCAACCCTTCCGACGACGCGGGAATGGACAAACTATCCAAAGTCATAATGCAAAAAATATATAACGGCAACTTCAAGGTGACCGAGCTGTCCCAAAAAATCCCACAAACCTTGAGCGCCACCTATATCTATGAAATAATTGACGAGCCAGGCGCTGAGGATGATTTTGTGACAATCAATATTATTAACAAACTCAGAACATTGACTCACGACGATGGCAAAGGTCAACAAGTAGAATATACCTTAAGCGAAATTAACGACTTGCTAAAAGCCTTGCCGGCTAACCTTACTATCAAAGATATTATAGAAGAGCCTCAAGGCTCAGGCATTGCAAATAACATTTTGTTCAAAATCTGGGAAACAGACGCCAGCATAAACGAATTATCCGAAAAACTTACTCAAGTGTTTGAGAACTTGACATTTGCGGATATTTTGGAAGAGCCTGTCAATCCCGATTCCGTTACGGGCAGGATTATCCATAAGTTAAGAGGAGAAACATCCCTAGGTAGCGGCGAGTATTGGAAAGTTACCCAGATAGAAGACGCCATCAATACATTTACTTTTGGCGACTTGTATCCGTCCGCGGATACGGGCGTATTAAGCCTTATTGATTCCGATACGCCGTTAGATGAAGTGCCCGCCGAACTGGAAAGAATAATTCAGGAAACGACTATGAAAGATTTATATGAAAAAGGGCTGATTCAAAATCAGCCTCATAGTATGATTAAAGATTATACCATAGATCAGATTATTGAATACATTAATACTAATTTAGGCGGCTAAAAATTTTTAAAAAGGCGTCTTTAAACGCCTTTATTTTAAATCAACAAAATCAAAAAAGCCTTCTATTTAAAGAAGGCTTTTTAAAATTTTCTTAATCAATAGCGTCCGCTATCAAGTCTCCCATTTTTTCGCAGCCTACCAAAGTTTTGCCCTCGCTCATAATATCGCCCGTTCTATATCCGTCTTCTAACACAGAGCTGACGGCGTCTTCTATCTTTTGGGCGTATTCAGGCATATGAATAGAAGAGCGCAACATCATAGCCACAGACAATATGGTCGCGATTGGATTAGCTTTGTCTTGTCCTGCGATATCAGGCGCTGAGCCGTGTATAGGCTCGTAAAGCCCTAATTTAGAGCTTCCCAAACTAGCGGACGGCAACATACCTATCGAGCCCGTGGTCATAGAAGCCTCGTCCGATAATATATCGCCAAACATATTGGTAGTGATAATAACATCAAATTGCGAAGGGTCTCTGATAATCTGCATTGCCGCGTTATCAACCAGCATATTTTGAAAAGCTATATCAGGATAATCTTGGGCTACTCTTTCAACGACCTTTCTCCAAAGCCTAGAGCTTTCCAAAACATTTGCCTTGTCTATGCTTATTACATTTTTTCTGCGGGTCTTAGCTAGCTCAAAGCCGATTCTAGCGATGCGCTCCACCTCTTGTTCGCTGTAGATTTCGGTATCGTAAGCGGTCTTGCCATCGTCTTTAAAGCCTCTTTCGCCAAAGTATATTCCGCCTGTTAGTTCTCTTACGACAACCAAATCAATGCCTCTTTCGGCGATATCGCGCCGCAATTGGCAAGCGTCAATCAAAGGTCTATATAAAATCGCCGGGCGCAAATTGGCGAAAAGCCCTAAGGCGCTTCTGATACCTAATAATCCCGCTTCGGGTCTAAGATGTCCGGGCAGATTATCCCATTTTGGACCGCCCACAGCGCCCAACAAGACAGCATCTGAATTTAAACATACATCTATTGTTTCTTGAGGCAAGGGCTCGCCGAATTCGTCTATAGCTCGTCCGCCCATTAATACATGCTCAAAAACAAAAGTATTGCCGCTAAGATTTTCAATCTTTTTCAAAATTTTGATAGCTTGAGCCACTATCTCGGGACCTATGCCGTCCCCGTCAATTACAGCAATTTTATATTCAGCCATTTAGTTTCTCCTTCTTTAGTTTGTTCATAAGCCCGCCGCTTTTGATAATTTCTTGCACGCTCTCAGGGAACGGATGCGTATAATAAACTTTGCCGCTTGTATGGTTGGTTATTACGCCTTTTGCCAAATCCACGCTGACTTCGTCGTTTGGGTTGATTTCTTTTACGGCTTCGGGGCATTCCAAAATAGGCAAGCCTATATTTATGGCGTTGCGGTAAAAAATTCTAGCGAAAGTGTTGGCAATCACGCATTGGATGCCGCTTGCTTTTATCGCGATAGGCGCGTGTTCTCTTGAAGAGCCGCACCCAAAATTATTTCGAGCGACTATGATATCGCCTTTTTTTACATTTTTGGCAAAGTCAGGGTCTATATCTTCCATACAATGCGCCGCAAGCTCGCTTTCCGAAGTGGTGTTTAAGTATCTCGCGGGTATGATAACATCGGTATCCACGTTATCGCCGTATTTAAAAACTTTACCTTTCATCAAAAGTCTCCTTTATAAATTTTCAGGTGAGGAAATTTTGCCTGTTATCGCGCTTGCCGCTGCGATATAAGGCGAAGCCAGATAAACTTCAGACTTAGGATGTCCCATTCTACCCACAAAGTTGCGGTTGGTCGTCGCGACAGCCCTTTCGCCTTCAGCCAAGATGCCCATATGCCCGCCAAGACAAGGCCCGCATGTGGGCGTGGAAACTATGGCGCCCGCTTCCATAAAGGTTTTTATATAACCCTTTTCCATCGCGTCCATATATACTTGATTGGTCGCGGGAATAATTATTACTCTTACGCCTTTGGCGACTTTTTTTCCTTTTAAGACTTCGGCGGCAATCTCAAGGTCGGACAGGCGGCCGTTAGTGCAAGAGCCTATCACGACCTGGTCTATCTTAATATCGCCGCAGTTGTCAATCTCGCGGGTGTTAGAAGGCAGGTGGGGAAAAGCGACCGTGGGTTTTAATTTGGACAAATCTATCTCATAAGTCTTTTCATAAACAGCGTCTTCGTCCGCCTCAAAAACCGCAGGCGTTCTTTGGAATCTGTCTTTTATATATTTTTGGGTTATCTCGTCCACGGGGAAGATTCCGTTTTTGGCGCCCGCCTCAATCGCCATATTGGCTATTGTAAAGCGGTCGTCAATAGACAAATATTTTAAGCCGTCGCCGAAATACTCCATTGATTTGTATAAAGCGCCGTCCACGCCTATCATTCCGATAATGTGCAGGATAATATCCTTGCCTGTGACATATTTGGCGGGTTTGTTTTTTAACATAAATTTCAAAGCCGCGGGGACTTTAAACCAAGCCTCGCCGCTAAACATTGCCGCCGCCAAATCCGTGCTGCCCACGCCCGTGGCGAACGCGCCCAAAGCGCCGTAGGTGCAAGTATGCGAATCAGCGCCTATAATACAATCGCCCGGTCCTACAAGACCTTTTTCGGGCAACAGCGCATGCTCGACGCCCATCTCGCCAACATCAAAAAAGTTTTCAATGTCTTTGGAATAGGCGAATTGTCTTACGCATTTGCATTGCTCGGCGGCTTTAATGTCTTTGTTGGGCGTAAAGTGGTCCATAACAAGAGCAACGCGGCTTCTGTCAAAGACATTATCAAGCCCCGCTTTTTCAAATTCTTTGATAGCGACAGGGGCGGTAATATCATTGCCCAAAATCATGTCTAGTTTGGCGGTTATCAATTGTCCGGGCTGGACAGAATCCAATCCAGCGTGAGCCGCCAAGATTTTTTGAGTCATTGTCATACCCATAAGCATCTATCTCCAGTATTTATTTTTTTATGATTTGCCGTTAGGAATAATTTTTTTATCGGTCATAAGTTTGTATTCTATGCTGTCAACCAAAGCCTTAAAGCTTGCCTCTATTATATTAGTGGAAACGCCTACCGTGGTCCAAACATCGTTGCCGTCCGTCGAGGTTATCAAAACCCTAACCTTTGCGGCGGTAGCCGCCTTAGAGTCCAAAACCCTGACTTTATAGTCAATCAAGCTCATTTTAGCCAAAGACGGATAAAAAACTTCCAAGGCTTTTCTCAAGGCTATATCCAAAGCGTTGACAGGTCCGTCGCCTTGAGCGCATGTAAGCTCGTATTTGTCCAAAACTTTAATCTTAACTATGGCGGTCGCCGAAAGCATATCCTCGGACGGCACTTGAGTATTAGTGCTGTAGCTTATCAATTCAAATTGAGGCGTATATAATCCAAGCGCTTTATAAACTATCAACAAAAATGTAGCCTCGGCGCTTTCAAACTGATAGCCGTCGTGCTCCATTTGCTTGATTTGGTTTAGGATGTCTATGACTTTGGGGCTGTCCTTTGTAAGCTCGGGGAAATACCGTCTTATTTTACTAGCTAAGACGTTTCTGCCGGCTATCTCGCTTAAGACAAACTTTCTTTCGTTGCCCACAGCTTCGGGATTAATATGCTCAAAAGAGTGGCTGACTTTCAAAACGCCGTCGGCATGCATTCCCGCTTTGTGCGTAAAGGCCGAAGAACCCACATAAGGCAAAAATTGTGCGAGCGGGGTATTGGATATTTCGGCGATTTTTTTTGCGGTATGGGTAAGCATCGCGATCTTGTCTTCAGCCACGCAAGAATAACCCAGCTTTAGCTGAAGCGAAGGGATAATCGCCGAGAGATTAGCGTTGCCGCAGCGCTCGCCATAGCCCAAAAAAGTGCCTTGGACATGTTTTGCCCCCGCCTTGACAGCGATTATGCTATTGGCTTCGGCGCACGCGTTGTCATTGTGGCAATGAATGCCTATTGTGACATCTTTGAATTTTTCTATTACCGTTTTCGTTATGTCATAAATTTCATGCGGAAAACAGCCGCCATTGGTATCGCAAAGCGCCAAAATTTCCGCTCCGCTCTCGTAGGCGACTTCTAGCGTCTTAAGCGCGTAATCGGGGTCGTCTTTATAGCCGTCAAAAAAATGCTCGGCGTCATAAATTATTTTTTTGCCCTTGCTCTTTAGATACGAAATCGTATCTTGAATCATATTGAGATTTTCTTCGGGCGTTGTGTTTATAATTTCGGTCACGTGCAACTTCCAGCTCTTGCCAAAAATAGCGACCGTAGAAGTATCCGCGCTAAGTAACGAGGCGATATTTTTATCGTCTTCGGCTTTTATGTTTTTTCGTCTAGTCGAGCCAAAAGCGACTAAGGTCGCCTTTAGGTTAAGCCCTTTGACTCTTTTAAAAAACTCAAGGTCTTTTGGGTTTGAGCCTGGGTTGCCAGCCTCAATATATTTCACGCCAAAAGCGTCCAGAGTTTTTACAACCTCAAGCTTATCCTCAAGAGAAAAATTGATGCCCTCGCTTTGTGCGCCGTCTCTTAATGTGGAATCAAATATTTCTATTACATTATTTTTATATTCTGTCATATCAGTCATCATCCTGCAATTTGTTTAACCCGTCAATGAAAGCAAACAACGCGGCTTCCAACACATCCACAGACACGCCTCTGCCCGTAGCGGTATTGCCTTGATAGCTTAACTTTACGGAAGCCTCGCCCAAGGCGTCTTGACCTTCGGTTATGGAATTTATATGAAAGTCAAACAGCACAATATCCTTTTTCAAAGCCTTTTTTATAGCCAAAAACGCGCTTTCAACCGGTCCATTGCCCGATTCTGTCGCCGTTTTTATACCTTGGGGCGTGTTGATAGTGATTGTGGCGGTTGATTTGCTGGTTTTGGAACTTGTCATGTCAAAGTCCACAAGCTCATATCCCGCCGAGATATTTTTGGCGGTGCCTGTCATAAGCGCCTCTATGTCTTTGTGCGACACATACTTTTTCTTATCGGCCAAAGCTTTGAATTTGAAAAAATACTCGTCAATCTGCTCAGGCGCTAGATCATAGCCCGCCGATTTCAAATGCTCCGAAAACGCGTGTCTTCCGCTGTGCTTGCCCAAAACAATCTTGTTTTGGGGTACGCCCACATCCTCAGGGCGCATAATCTCATAAGTCAAAGGATTGGACAGCACGGCATGCTGATGAACGCCGCTTTCATGAGCGAAAGCGTTAGCTCCCACTATGGGTTTGGTCGGTGGAATAGGCACGCCTATAATATTGGACACAAGGCGCGAAGCGCGATAAATTTCTTTTGTGTTGATAGTAGTATAAGCGTTATAAAAACTCTCTCGGGTTTTGAGCGCCATAACCACTTCTTCTAGGCTGGTATTGCCCGCCCTTTCGCCTATGCCGTTAATGGTGCATTCTATTTGGGTCGCTCCGCCCAAAACCATAGCCAAAGAGTTGGCGCAGGCAAGACCTAAGTCGTTATGGTTGTGCGCCGAAATATCCACTTTTTCTATGCCGTCGATATGTTTTATCAAATACTCAACCAATTCTTTCATTTCTTGGGGCGTAGCGTATCCGACCGTGTCAGGCACATTAATAACCGTAGCGCCGCTTTTGATAGCCACGCTGAACACTTTTGCCAAAAACTCAGGCTCGCTTCTTGCGGCGTCTTCGGCGGAAAACTCTATGTCATTGACCAAAGATTTGGCGTATTTGACTGATTGCTCAACCCTTTCCAAGACTTGCTCGGGAGACATTTTTAATTTATACTGCATATGCAACGGCGAAGTAGCCAAGAACAAATGAAGTCTGGGCGATTGGGCGTCTTTTAACGCGTTATAAGAAGCGTCAATATCGCCTTTTACGCATCTGGATAAAGAAGCTACCGAGCAATTTTTGACGGCTTGTGCCACAGCCTTTACCGATTTGAAATCGCCCTCGGACGAAACCGCAAAACCCGCCTCAATAACATCCACGCCCAGCTTTTCCAATTGCAACGCGATTTCTATTTTTTCGTTAATATGCATACTACAACCGGGCGATTGTTCGCCGTCTCTCAAAGTCGTGTCAAATATCTTTATTCTTTTCATAATACTATACCCTTATGATTAAAAATCGATTTTTTAAAACTTCTTTTTAAACACAGCGCCTTTAGCCGCGCTTGTCACAAGTTCGGAGTATCTTTGCAAATATCCCGACAACTCCAAAGTTTTGGGACGCCATTTTTTAGCTCGCTCGTTAAGCTCTTCGGCGCTTACTTTTAGTTCAAGTTTGCCGTTTTCAATGTCTATATTTATTATATCTCCCTCTTGTATAAGCGCGATTTTGCCGCCTACCATTGCCTCGGGGCAAACATGGCCTATGGCGGCGCCTCTAGTCGCTCCGCTAAATCTTCCATCGGTAATAAGCGCGACATCTTTATCAAGCCCCATACCCGCAAGCGAGGCGGTAGGGGACAGCATTTCTCTCATGCCAGGTCCGCCTTTAGGTCCTTCGTATCGTATTACCACGACATCGCCCTTGTTGATAAGCCCGTTCAAGATAGCCTCGGACGCGGCTTCTTCGCTCTCAAACACCCTTGCTTTGCCCGAGTGCGTCATCATCTCGGGCGCGACCGCCGACTTTTTGACAACAGCGCCTTCTTCCGCGATATTGCCTTTTAATACGGCTATTCCGCCGGTGGCTGAATAAGGATTATCAATAGAACGAATAACTTCCGTGTTTCTAATTACGGCGTTTTGGTAGCTTTTTTCAAGCTCTTGATTGGTAACGGTTATGGCTTTGCCCTTTATTAATGACTCGCCTTTTGATTGACCTTTGGACAATTCTTTCAAAACGGCCATTATCCCGCCCGCGTGATATAGGTCTTCTATGGAAGTGTTTGAAGCGGGCATTAACCTGCAAAGATTGGGCATAAACGAGCTTATTTTATCCACGATATCCAAGTCAAAATCAATATCGCATTCGGACGCTATCGCCGCAAGGTGCAAGACTGTGTTGGTGGAACATCCCAGCGCCATATCAAGCGTTAGCGCGTTATGTATAGCGTCTTTGGTTATAATACGGCGAATAGTAAGATTTTCTTCCACCAGCTTTACTATTTGTTCGCCCGTTAATTTGGCTAGTCTTAATCGTTCGGAATAAACAGCGGGGATCGTGCCGTTTCCGGGCAAAGCGATGCCAAGCGCTTCGGTAACGCAATTCATACTATTGGCGGTAAACATTCCCGCGCAAGAGCCGCAAGACGGACAAGCGTTGTTTTCAATATCGGCAAGCTCATCCAAAGTCATTTTGCCCGCCTTTAGCGCGCCCACGCCCTCAAAAACCGATGTCAAGGACAATTTTTGTCCTTTTGACGAACAGCCCGGAAGCATAGCGCCGCCGCTTATTAATATTGTAGGGATGTTTACTCGCGCTGCGCCCATAATCATTCCAGGAACGATTTTGTCGCAATTGGGAATCAAAACCATTCCGTCAAAAGCGTGCGCGAAAGCCATAGTTTCTACCGAGTCTGCTATAAGCTCGCGGGACGGCAAAGAGTATTTCATTCCGATATGTCCCATTGCTATACCGTCGCAAACGCCGATACAAGGTACCACAAAAGGCGTTCCGCCCGCGGCGTAAACTCCCGCTTTGACAGCCTCGGCGATCGTGTTAAGTTGTGTATGGCCGGGCACAATGTCGCTTTGGGCGCATACTATGGCGATTAACGGTTTGTCAAGCTCGGAATCGGTTATTCCCAAAGCCTTGAACAAACTTCTTTGGGGCGCTTTTTCAAACCCTTTAGAGATATTTTTTCCCATTATTATTTATCTCCTCGTTAGAATTTTCCAATTGTTTTATATTTTTTTCGCCGCGCTGTAGCGCCGTCAATCCCGTGCGCGCCATTTCTATTATCCCGTATTCGCTTATTACTTGCAAAAATCCGTCTATTTTATTGCTTTGACCCGTAAGCTCAATAATCATTGAGTTAGGGGATAGGTCTATCGGCTTGGCTTTGTAAAGCCTGACGGTAGATTCTATCTCGGCGCGCTGTTTGGGCGTCGCGTTTATTTTTACTAGCAACAATTCGCGATGAACGGCTTGATCGGGGTCAAGCTGCGCCACATATTCGACATCCACTAATTTCGCCAATTGTTTGGTAATCTGCTCCAAAACATAATCGTCGCCGTTGACAACTATGGTCATACGCGAATAATTACGGTCTTCGGTAAACGCTACCGATAAACTTTCTATGTTATATCCGCGTTTTGAGAACAAACCCGATATCCTGTTTAAAACGCCTGATTTATTGGCGACTAACGCGCTCACAATATGCAAATTCTCACCCATTTTTGTTTTCTCCTATTTCCAAAATCATGTCGCTTACGCTCTTACCCGAAGGAATCATAGGCAACACATTTTCGTCTATTCCTATCTTGCAATTGACTATTACGGGTCGGGAGCAATTAACGGCTTTTTTAACCACATCGTCAATCTCGCTGTTATCGTTAATCTCAAGATAATCCGCCCCAAATGCTTTCGCCAAATACTCATAATTAGTCGGTTTGTTAAGCGTGGTATTGGAAAAGCGATGCTTATAAAACAGCTTTTGCCATTGCCTTACCATTCCCAAAGTGTTATTATTCATAACAAAAATGGCGATAGGCAAGTTTTGGATAACGGCGGTCACCACTTCGTTAAAGTTCATATGAAAAGAACCGTCGCCCGTTATAAGCGCTACTCTTTTTGAAGACGCTACGGCGCTGCCTATCGCCGCGCCCATTCCAAAGCCCATAGCGCCAAGCCCGCCGCTTGTTATAAAGGTGCGCGGCTTTTCAAAAGCGCAAGTTTGGGCTGTCCACATCTGGTGCTGTCCGACATCGGTAGCTATTATTTGGTCATTGGGAGTATGCTTGTTGATGCTTCTTAAAATTTCTTTCGGGCTTACTTTATGAGAGGTTTCTTTCAAAACCTTAGTTCTTTTTAGCTCAGCGCATCTTTCTACCCATTCAGGTTTTTTGTTTTCATTAATATAGGGCAAAATATGGCTAAGAACGGTTTTAATATCGCCCAAAACATAAGCGTCAGCATTTATATTTTTATTAATTTCTGCGTTATCAATATCAATATGAACGACCTTGCCTTTTACAAATTTATCGCGGTTGGTCGCGACTCTGTCCGAAAACCTAGCACCCAAAGCGATTAAGGTATCGCATTCTTGAACGCTAAAATTGACATTAATATGACCATGCATGCCTATCATACCCAAATACAGCGGATGGGAAGCGGGGAACGCTCCTAAACCCATCATAGAACATGCCACGGGCGCATCAATCTTTTCGGCAAACTCCAAAAGCTTTTGGTAAGCTCCGCTGGATACGCAACCGCCGCCCAAGTAAAGCAAAGGTTTTTTGGCGGAATTGATAATATCAATCGCCGCTTTCGCTTTGTTAAGGTTGGGCTTTTTATGAACAATCTCCCTTACTGGAATGGGTTCCCATTCGCACTCGGCTTGTTGGATATTTTTGGGTATATCAATCAATACAGGGCCCGGTCTCCCGCTTTTTGCGATATAAAAAGCGTTCGAAATTATTTGACCAAGCTCTTTTACATCTTTGACTATATAATTATGCTTGGTTACAGGGATAGTGACTCCCGCGATATCCACCTCTTGAAAACTATCTCTGCCCAGCAATGACAAAGCCACATTGCCCGTAATCGCGACCATAGGGACAGAGTCCATATAAGCGTTGGTGATTCCGGTTACCAAATTTGTAGCGCCAGGGCCGCTTGTGGCGATGACCACGCCCACTTTTCCGCTTACGCGCGCGTAAGCGTCCGCCGCGTGCGCGGCGCCTTGTTCATGGCAAGTCAAAATCTGCTTAATCTTATCTTGAACATGATAAAGTTCGTCAAAGATGTCCAACACAGCGCCGCCGGGATAGCAAAACACGGTGTCCACGCCTTCGTTGATTAAACTCTCTGTTAAAATTTTTGCGCCTTTCAACTTCATCATTATCAGCTCTCTCCATTTTGTTATAAAAAAACCTCAAGAAATAATTCTTGAGGCGAACATATATGTCACGGTACCACTCAAATTCATTTTGGGGGAAATTCCCAAAATCTCGTTTTAACTCTTTAACGGGAGTAAAGCGTTTGCGTCTACTCAAATAATTTATAAAAATTATTCTTTCGGGCAAATGACTCGCGGATGAGTTCGGTTAATCTCGGCTTACTGTCTTCGCACCGACCGACAGTTCTCTGCAAAGTCCGACAATTAACTTACTTGTTCCGGTCATGGTCTGAATATATTTACCAAACATAATATCACACAATTACTTCTTTTGTCAACAAATATATTATATTAACATATGATTTTTTAAAACAAATTATTAGGGAAGATTGTAAAATGAAGTGCAACGGGTAAAAAAAGATTCATAGTGAACCTTTATCTTTGTATAATAAGTTTGCAACACAAGATTATACAAAAGGAAAAGGCACTATGAATCAAGGACATTATAGCACAAAAAAGAGGAAGTATACACATTTAAA
>DUVY01000176.1 GCA_012840805.1 Clostridiales bacterium
AAGATGCTCTAAAAGCCGATGGAATCTATGATAAGTATGCAGTACTCACGGAGTCGTTCAGATTTACACAAACAAGAAAAAAATAATGGTTGACAGACTGCAGGCAGTCATGTATAATTTAGGTAAATAAGGAATATACTAGGAGGTTGAGTATGGAAGTTGGAGATTGGATAAAAATGGGAACGTATTACATCAATTATGACCCACAGCGCGAATTGAGAATGGAGGCGAGAGATGTAGCGAGAAAAATGTGGATAGTTTACAGTGAGTTGGTTAGAGCCGGATTTAGTGAAGATCAGTCGTTAGTCCTAGTGTTAGAACTGATAGTGAAGGAGAAGGGAGGAGAGTAAATGAACATTCTTTGGTTTCTAGCAGGCATGTTCGCGATGTTAGGTCTAGTGTTTCTGACTGTTATGGGGTTTTTGACGAACCTCACCATAAAGACAATCAATCAGAAAAAGGAGAGAGGTTAAGATGGCAAAGATCAAATTGAGCAAGGGCGGATTCACCCCAATACCAGTAGGTACGCACGTTTTCAAGATTACAAGCGCGGAGTATGACGAGGACTTTGGTATAGCGGACATTCAGATGGTGACAGCAGATGGCGGAAAGCATAACGAAAGATTCTTCCTTATGACCCAAGACGGCAAGCCGAATGAAGGAGCATTTAACGCCTTTAGCTCCTTCGCCAGAAACGCCCTCAATGACTTTACAATCGAAGAAATTGACCCTGCGGATCTAGTGGGCCATTTCTTCCAAGCAAAGGTGACCCATGATATACAACCTAACAAGAACGATCCTAATAAAACTGTCACATGGGTTCGACTTAATAACTGGAAACCGTCCGAAGGATTCGCTGAAAAAGGACAAGCTCAAAAGGGCAGCATCGATTTGGACGACCTGCTAGGATGAGTCATGCGGGAGAGTGCGCTTCAAAGAAAGTGTATCGACCACCTTAAAACGTTGGGAATATACCACACTAATAATCACGGTGATAGTTGGGGGTCGAGGGGGACCCCCGACATCACCGCTTGCATCAAAGGTAGGTACGTGGCTTTTGAGCTAAAAGTAGGCGATAACCAACTCGAACCTGCCCAAGTGCTACATAAAAAGCGAATCGAAGCTAACGGTGGGCTACACTTTGAAATCAGAACATTGGATGAGTTCATCAGTACCGTAGGGAGGCTACTAAGGTGATTATCAAAGTGATGAATTCTCATGTTTTAAGTTGTGACACCTGCAAAACGAACGTAACTCGACCTTTTCAATCGTGGGATCATGCACTCGACTATGCGAAACAGAACGGTTGGAAAATAACTATGGGGTCAAAAGGGTACGACTTCAAACATGTATGTCCCAACTGTCAAGGTAGGCCAGAGTGATACAACACAGAAAGGGGATGGCTCATGAACGAGCAAAATGGGCGCCATTGGACGAGCGAGGAGCTGTATATACTCTCGCGCATGTACGGGGCCTACACCTACCAGGAAATAGCAAAGAGGTTGAAGCGCTCCGCAAGGAGCGTGAAGTGGAAGGCGAATGAGTTGAAACTGCACGAGATGACATCATCGGATCTAATGCAACTGTACCCGGAGCGGAAGGTGACGCTATGAGCATCTACCAAAAAAGGGAGGGTGTGATGCAGCTAACACCGGAACGCCTAGCCGAGTTGCGCCGCCGTCTGGAGGAAGCTCACGGTGATATGGGCGCCCTGGCACGGTGGGCGGAAGAGCACGGTGAGGAGCTGTTGGAGACGGTGTTAGATCTAGACCGTAGGTTGGCCTACTACGAGCCGGACATGTATATAAAGCGTTGCAGCGCATGTCACGGTCGAGGACGTAGGGTGTACCCGGACACGTCGACGTGGCGCGGCGGAGGGTACGCAGGCCAGGCCTTCGCCGTCGGTATCTGCGACCGGTGTTGGGGGACTGGCGACGAGGGGCAGCCTGGCACGGACCTACGGGCCCTCTTTGAGTGGCAGAAGGAGGATGCATGATGACACTCGTGTTTGTGGTCGGGATGGTAATTGGTGGGCTGGTGGGGCTGCTATTGTCGGCAGTTTGCACTATGTCAGCGATTGAGGATCTGCAGGCCGAGATCAGGAGGGACAGGCAGGAGCGGGAGAAGGTTTGATTTTGGTCAGATGGGGAGCCAACACTCCCCATCATACCCTGCCCGGTGTGGGCAATGAATATACGCAGTGCTCGAACGAGATACAAGGAGGGAAAAGCGTGGAGATTAAAGATAGTGGGCAAAGGCGAACGTTTGAGACAGGAAGCGTGAGAGATGTATCAGAGGGTAAGGGTAGATTCGACCTCCTGCCACTAGGGGTAGTGGGTGAATTTCTCTTTGATGAAATTCTGTTAGAAATTGAGCAATATATAAGACGGGGTAACATTGATGATCTATTCTGGGTGCTGGAACATATTGGACAAACCCATTACGATAACCCGTACTTTATGTTTTTGGAGGTAGCCAAACAATACGAAGATGGTGCAAAGAAGTATGCGGAGAGGAACTGGGAGAAGGGTCAACCGTTACATGTTTACATTGATAGCGGGGTCAGACACTACCTAAAGTTCAAAGCGGGTTTAACCGATGAACCTCACTTGCGGGCATTTGTTTGGAACATCTTAGGGGCGATTTGGACACACAGAAACAAACCGGAGATGATTGACTTACCGTTTATAAGGAGAGCGGATAATGAATAAGCGTGATTTGTTAGCTGATTTGGAGAAGATGAGTGAGATCCAGAAAAGAGTAATAACTGCTGTTTTGCTCGAGCGGAAACGGCAGGATTCCAAGTGGGGCGAACAGAATCACCCACCCCATTATTGGACAGGAATCTTAGGCGAAGAGTACGGGGAGCTTTGCGAGGCCATCAACGAGACCGTTTTCGACAACCCGTCTGATAAGGGTGGCTTTGAAAATATGCGAAGAGAGGCCATTCACCTTGCGGCTGTCGCCATAGGATTCCTAGAATGCTTGGAACGCAATAAGGCTTTATGGTTTTCGAGTCCGACCCAAGGTAACAGAGAAAGGGAGGCGCTGGGGGATGAGTGATTTAGGTACTGACAGTAAGGCTGTTTTTGCTGCAAACGGGCGTCTTTATAGGCAAGTGCAACAGCTGACTGATGAAAACTTCATTCTCAGAGAGCTACTTTCTAAGGTGGTGCGGGAGGAAGCTGTGTTAGGGCGTATAAGTTCGCCTACCCTTGACAAGATAAAAACCATACTGGAAGGGGATTGAAAGGAGGTGCTGAGGAATGATTAAGCAAAACGTACTGAACGCAGGGTATGTGCGGTTGGTAGAGTATATGGGTGGGGACAAATCGGTCATACGTAACGCTAGAAGGTGCTGGAGGTCAGAGGATAAATCAAGCGAGAAGTCGGACAGGAACCTTATTCGGCACTTACTTCGAGAGGGACATATGACCCCATTCGAGGCGATGGTGTTCACCTTTGACGTGAAATGTCCGATCTTTGTGGCAAGGCAATGGATGAGACATAGGATTGGGAGCTTCAATGAGGAGAGCTTACGGTATTGTGTGGCGGAACGAGACTACTTCATACCATCAGGTTTAAACCAACAGCAGCTAACGTTTTGGAAAATGTATAATGATGAACAGTTCGACCGATACAATTTACTGAAACAAACCATGCCCAAAGAACAAGCACGCTCGATTCTACCACTGGGAACATACACGAAGTTTTATTGGACGGTAAACGGCAGTAGCTTAATGAATTTCCTTAAACTGAGGCTCGACAAGGGCGCACAAGCGGAGATTAGGGAGTATGCAGAGGCTATACTGGACATGGTAAAAACCGTTGCTCCTGTGAGCTTTACGGAGTTTGTACCGCTGGTATTGGAAGATTAGGAGGGCTATTATGAAAGGTAAACTGCGGAGAGAATTTGTAGAACGGGTGAAAACGGATTTCGGCGGCGATTTTATCGCGGGGGAGGTAGAGGATTTAATACATGAACTCTGCGACGAGGTCGAAAATAGACTTCTCAATGTGTACTACGAACTGAAGCGCATTAGAGGATTGACAGAGGTCGACGCTATCAGGAACACCGTGGAGGAGCTTGTGGACGATTTGTGGTAGGTACAGGGAGGTACTAAATGAGCGCAACGAATAGAGGGACGGTTCGTAGGGCTTATGATTTCTACGAAACTCCCGAAGAAGTCACCAGGGAGTTCTTGTTCGAGTATTTTGAGGGCGACTTTCATGTAATATTGGAGCCCTGCGCTGGTAGCGGCAAAATGGTAAAAATTCTGAGGGATAGATTCCCTCTTGCATGGATCGAAGCTAACGACATACGGGATGGTCCACCCATCCCATATGCCAACAAGAGATACACGTTGGACTTTCTAAAAATGCTGAAAGGCGATGCAAATTACGACCTAATCTTTACGAACCCACCGTATTCATTAGCAGAGGAAATCATAACCCACGCTCTTGAAACATGGTCAAAGGCGACTGTAGTGATGCTACTTCGCCTCAACTTCTTAGGATCGCAAAAACGCAAGCCGTTTTGGGATAAGCACCCTGTAAGCGAAATATATGTGTTAAGCAAACGACCCAGCTTCACGGGCAAGGGGACTGATGCTA
>DUVY01000191.1 GCA_012840805.1 Clostridiales bacterium
AACATACAGGAACCTTTTTAACCGGGTCTATCCTTGAATTGATACACACCATAGTCAATACACTGTATATCTCAGTCCCATTGTCTGTTGTCTCTGCTTTAAACTCGCTATTAGCTATCATCAATGGACTGTTGCATTCAGGACACTTCATGCCGCACCTCCCATCATGGCTCTTACCTGTTGTTCATATCCTTCTGGGTCAGTTTGTCTTAGTTGCTCCAACTGCATTTGTGCTTCCATAGGTAAGCTCTCAACGAACTTTGCCATCTGTCCATATATAAATTCTTTATCTGTCATGGTCTGCTTTATATCGTCTATCAAACCTTGTCTGCCCGGTATGTCGCTATCGTCTAATCTTTCAAGATACTGAATTATGTCAATCTTTCCGGACACAAACAAGTTATCCAATGTACGTTTCCTTGCTTGGTCACTCCAAATGTTTGTTGTGCCTACATCTACACGCACGTTTAAGTAGATATTTTTAAGCTGGCTAAAATCAAACATCTGCGCTTGTCTGTTTCCATCTCTTTCAATGACGATCGGTCTTAAGCCGTAATATGTACCCATCATGTCTAAGAGAATGATGCCTATATCCTCTATCCACTCGTACATATTCGCCTTGGTGTTTTCCAGCGGAATCAGAGACTGCTGGACTGTTGCTATAATAGCCTTTCCGCTTGCTTGTTCAGGGTTAATTTCACCTAGTGCCGCCTCTGTTACGCCTAACAGGTCTTTTGTCATGTCATAAGCCATCTGGATTACTTGGACTAACTGGGTTGACATTGTAGCTGGTTCTAAATATCCGGCAATGTTTCTGATACTATCGCCGGGGTTTAGGTTACGTACCGGTATAGCTTCAGCTATCTTATTTGTCCAGCGGTCTATTTTGTCAGCGTCATATATTGCTTTGGGAAAAGCCGTCATTGATAAGTGGAACATCATCATAGCAAACATCAGATTGATGAAGATTTGAGTTTCCATTGCTTCAGCAAGTGGTGGTCTGCCATGATACTGTCCTTCTTGCCTATCCCAGGGTAGCCATGCTATGGGATAGTGAGATAGCCCGGTATCCACATCTTTGTATATGTAAGCGTTCTTTACACATTTGCTTACAAGGATGGTTTCCCGTTCTTCCTCGTATTCTTCGATTTGTTCCTCGACTAAAGGATTTCCGTATTCGTCAAATACGGGGTTGCCAAACTCATCCGTAACCTCAATTTGGGTTATCTCTTGCTTGGTTTCTTTGATGGTTTTCTTTTTGTAGACAATGATGTATGTTGCCTTTCCGTACCCGTCTGCTTCAACCTCAATATCGTTACTAGTGTAATCTTTTTCCTCGGTGATCTGTTCGACTTCTTCCTGTTCTGCCATGTATCTGGCGGCTTCTTCCTTAAGGTTCTGCACCAAATCCCTGCCGGATATGATGATATAGGGTTGCTCCTCGACATTTGCATTATTGGCATTGCCGAAAAAGACATTTGTACCAGATACAAGCTCGGAGCATATCTCGCCTTCTACATCATGAAAAGCTCCGCCATAGGGCTTTTGGGTGGGGTCGAAGTAAAAGTGAGCCGCCGCATCTCCTATGGTTCCGGCTTTGGTTAAGGCTTCTCTGATCCGGTTATCCATCTTAAATTTTTCGAATAAGTTTGCTATCTCTGCTGTTGCAAAGTCAGCTACATTCATTTCCTCTGTTTGTTCGGTTTGGCTGTACTCTAACGGTTCTAAGTTTATCTTTGTGTTGTTGGCTGTGATAGAAGCTACCCAAAATCTTAATGCCTTGTTCATGATGTTGAATACCGGCTTGCGCATCCCTGTAACTTCAAGATTCCGCCACTGGTTACCATTTACAAAGTCGACTAGGGCTTCCACCAGGTCATAGTAATTGGCGTTATTGATGCATTTTATACTGTTGTTGTACTTTTTGCCTGCTTCATATAGTTGCCATTCTTTCACTAGATCTTCCAATTAGCTCACCTGCTCTCTTTGTAGGGCTAAGTCCAAATTATAGTTCATAATCTTATCAAAGGCTTCAATCTTCCTTTGTGCTTCCAACTTATCTTTTTCCGATACTTCGCCCGGTGTAACTTTGATTATCCGGTAACCTTGCAATTTAAGGATATACAGGCATAAAAAAAGGACTATTGCTATAAGCCCTGTGATAATGTATGTCATTTGCGCCACTCCTTTAATTCTCTGCGCCACGATATGTTAGCACCTATTTCTTCTATTTTGTTTCCTATCTTAAAAAGCCAATACCCTATGTAATCAAGGAGCATTTTCATTCCTCCTATAGATTTATTTTTACTTCCCCTCCTGTGATGCTATCTACCATCCGCTGGTACTTGGCATCATAGCTTTGGGGGTCAGGTTTCTTCGGTTTTTCTCCTGCTCTTGGTCTGCCTGCACAGTAGTACCGGATAGCATCCGGCGCATGTGTAATTTCGTGCGGTTCGGTTGCTACGTCGTTCGGGTCTTTTTCGTCATGTTGGAGCTGTGGAATACATCTAATTAGATTAATACAGTTTTTGAATATCACTAGTTTAGCTGTCAATATCCCCTGTTCGTCCTCGTATGGTTTGAGCCACTCTTTGAGATTGTACCATCCTTGTACCCGGTCATTGCTTACTTTTGTCATGGGTACGCCATTCTCCCTGAAAAGGTCTGCTGCGCTCTTACCTGTCTCCTGCCTGCGGTTCCAGAGGTCGGGGGGTGCAAAGGTGGAGTATATCACATCTTTACCATTTACCCTCAAAATTGCTTTAGCAGCATCGGAGATTATCAGGTTATCCTGATACAGCTCTTTGTAAACATACGATTTATTTTGACTGTCCACCGCTATCCAGTAGCAAGCCAGCATATCCAATCCATAGTCTAATGCCCGGTATCTGCGCCAATCACTTGGTATTGCAAAGGGTTCTATGACATGGATATCTCGACTAAACTCAGGGAAGTATTGACCTTCGAATATATCCCAATCACCATCTAGCATGGCCTTCCGTCGATTTTCAGGAAGGTTTTC
>DUVY01000045.1 GCA_012840805.1 Clostridiales bacterium
TGTTTTTATGCCTGTGCGAGTAGTTATCCACTCGTCCGATGTGTCAAGTATTTTCTCAAAGCTATAATTATCAACAGTCAAATCGGGAACTGCGCTGCCTGTTCCCGCTATAAAAAAACTCATCTGATCTTCTCCAGCTCTTTTATTTTTGAGTTAAAAAAGTCGTTAAGCTTAGATATGCCTTTTAATAAAATGTTTTTTTCCTCTTTGCTAAATTCTTTGCTTATGTCTTTGGTCATTTGCTCGTGAAAATATTGATGAACGGCGTCAACCTTTTTGCCCAACTTGGTCAAAACGACATTGACCTTTCTGCCGTCATCTGAGTTTTTGATTTTTTGCACATAACCTTTTCGTTGAAGCTTGTTGATAGCCACAGTGACCGAAGGCAAGGTAATATCAAGGTCTTGCGCTATATCCGAAATGGTAACGCCTTTTTCATTTTTGGCAATCGACTCCAGCATATGCATTTCGCTAATAGACAAATCCAATGTCTTAGAACTTTTGATAGTGCTCTCTTCAACCTTCAAAATTGAGCGGTATGTATCCACCAAAAGTTTGTTAAGTTCTTGCTCAAAAGAATCCATCATTTGTTCACCATAATTAATTAGATAGTCAAACTAATTATAAAAATGTAATATTTATTTGTCAAATAAAAAACGGCGACAATTTCTGCCGCCGTCTATAATTTGGATAAAAAACATCAAATAAGTCTATTTTCCGTAAAAATCTTTTACTTGCCAATAAAAAGCCTTGATAATAACTAGAATGCTGTAAGGGCGCTATTATATTCTTATTGATAATTTTCTTGTTTTTAAAAACATCAATGCCAGTATTTGAACATGTCTTTGATGTTGTCTTTGTAGCCTTTTCTATCTATGTTTTCACAGGCGATAATGTTGATTGATTTGTATGGATGGCCGTCGTATATGACTGTGATTTTGCCGACTATATCGCCTTCTTTGACAGGGGCTTTAACTGTGTAGTTTTCTTGTTTGACTTCTACGCTTTTTAGCTCGTCCGTTCGGGCTTTGAAAATTGCGATATCTTGTTCGGGCTTAATTTGCAAAATCTTTTTTTTGCCCCGTATCACTTCTATACCCTGTTCCAATGGGTTTTGGGAAGATACCAAAAGTTTGTTTTCATAATTTGCAAAGCCGTAATTAAACAGCTTGGATACTTCGGCAAATCGGGTTTTGCTGTCGGGCGCGCCTATAACCACGCCTATCAGCCTTAAATTGTTTCTCTTCGCTGTGGCGCAAAGACAGTGTAGCGCTTCCGATGTATAGCCTGTCTTTCCGCCGTCGCAGCCCTCATAAAAGCGCGATAATTTATTGGTGTTGGTCAGTTCGGTTTCGCGTCCGCCCTTGTGAATAATTTTGTCCATCCAAATTTTTGAGTGTGAAAAATATTCTTTGTGCTTGATAAGCTCGCCCATCATAATGCTTACATCTTTCGCGCTTGAATAAGCGCCCTCGGCGGGAAGCCCCGTGCAATTGACAAAATTGGTATTTTGCATATTGAGTTCTTTGGCTTTTTGGTTCATCTTTTGGACAAAGCCCTCCACCGACCCGCATATATGTTCCGCCATCGCCACGCACGAGTCATTAGCCGATGACATAACTATGCTTTTTATCAAGTCCTCAATTTTATATTGACCGCGCGCTTCTAAGAAAGCTTGGGAGCCGCCCATGGACGCCGCGTTTTCGCTTATTGTTATTGTGTCGTCCATAGTCATCTCGCCCGCCTCAAGATGCTCATAACAAAGAATCAAAGTCATTATCTTGACCATGCTGGCTATGGGAAGCCGCGCGTTTTCGTTATGGGCGTAAATAACCGTTTTGGTGTCATAATCGCAAATATAGGCGGCTTTGGAAGTTATATTTAGCGCTTTGGTTTTTTCTTGCGCTTCTATGGCGAAAACAGCGCCGCCTTTTAGACAATATAAAGTCCCTAAAATAGACAAAACCATCAAAGAAATTACCGCTGTGATTTTTCTTTTCATAAGTATTACCCTCAAAAAAAGTATTCAAATTTAGGTTTTGCCATAATTGTTAAAATATGTATTTGAAATCAAGTAAAGTTAGATATTAAAAAGATATGATAAACGCTTTGGTTATTATCATACAAATCAAAGACAGCAAAAAATTAACAATAATAAAAACTATAAAAAGATTGATCAGTTCTTTGAACATAATCTTGTAATCCACGCTGAAAAAACAAAAAGCGCCAGCGTGAAAATTATCTACCAATCTTCTCATACACACCGCCATAGCGCCTATCAAAAAAAACATAAGCGTTAATTGAAAGGGCAAAAAAATTATTATCAGGTTGACAATTCCCCCGCCGCCGTAGATTTTTATAAGGGCGACCGCGCTAAACCCCGCCAAATACCCTCTATAAACAATCAAAACAAACCCGAGCGGCAACAAAAACACGCTTATATTGACTAAAACAATAACCCCAAACAAAATAAGCATTATAAAGGTGTTGCCAAAAAAAGCGATAAAAAAATTGATATTGATATATATATTCTTGAAAAAAATCAGCTTTATCTTGTCTTCGGTCAATAGCCCGCTTATGTTATTGGCGCTAATTATCCCCAGAACCAAACCCAAAATCGCCAGCGCCGCAAAAAGCAAATAAAATTTTAAATGGCGAGAAAAATGATCATTAAAATACCCGCCTAAATCAAATTTTATCATAATATATAATATGGCGGTTTGGGCTTGATAATAACTTTAGATTAATTACGGACTTATACGGGCTAAAAAGAGAAAAATAGATAAGCTAAGGTTGTTTTATAGCTTTAAATTAGTTGTCTTATTCGGTCCGCCGCCAAACAAATAAATTCCTTGTTAGTTGGCTTGCCACGATTGTCATTGATGGTTTCGCCAAATTCGGCTTTTAGGACATTGACATTGCCGTTTAACCACGCCGAGTCAATCGCGTTGCTTATGCTTCTTTCCACATTTTGCGGCGTTGTGTTGCGGGTTTTGGCTATCCACGGATAGATAGAATGTTTCAAAGAACAAAATCTGCCGTCATTAATCATAAGCAAAATAGCGTCTTTCAGATAATGAAAACCTTTCAAGGTAGGCATTAATCTTAATGACAGCAAATAACGATAAATAAGCTGCTCTATGCTCATAGAAATATTTTGACATAGATTTTATAAAATTTAATGCCGCAATTTGTAATAAAAAGATAAAATTAATCAAAACATTATTCTTCAATCATCCAATCCAAATAAACGCCAAAACCTTTTGTGGGATCGTTGATAAAAACATGGGTTACCGCGCCCACGAGTTTGCCGTTTTGGATTATGGGACTGCCGCTCATGCCCTGAACTATCCCGCCTGTCTTTTTGATAAGCTCTTCGTCTACAACTCTTATGACCATGCTTTTTTCTTCGCTGGTCTTTTGGAAACTTGTTTTTATAATCTCAATATTATATTCTTTGATTTCGTTGTCTATGGTGGCGATTATTTTTGCCCTGCCAGGCTTTACCGCCCGCCTTTTGCAAATCTCAACGGGCTTGGGGTATAACGGATTGACTATTTTTTCGTCCATTTCGCCAAAGACGCCAAATTTGTTGTTTTTCTTGATTGTCCCTAATTTTTTGCCTTCTTTTAGGAATACGCCTTTTATCTCGCCTGGCGCGCCCTTTTGGCTTTTTTTGATGCCGATTATGCTACATTTGTATATATCTCCGCTCCTTACGGGGACCATAGTCAAGGTGTCGGGGTCGCAAATTGGATGTCCCAACGCGCCAAAATAATAGCCGTGTTTGGTCTGTTTCATAAAAGTTATTGTGCCTATTCCCGCGGCGCTGTCCCGTATCCACAACCCTAATTTGTATCTGCCGCTTGAGCTATCGCAAGCGGGCGTAATATGGGTTATCCGCGGCCTGTTGTTTCTTATATATTTTAGAACTAGTCTTTGACCGGCGTTTTCTTCCTTGTTGATTATTTGATCCAAAGAAACAACATTATCAATCGTCTCGCCCGCTATTTCAGTCAAAATATCGCCCGACGCCAGCCCCGCCGCTTTGGACGGGGCGAGTTGCCCTTCGGATGTCGTTATATCGGTTATGCCTATTATAATCACGCCTTGCGATTTGATCGTCATTCCGATAGGCATTCCGCCTAAATAGACCTGTTCTTGCTTTTTGGCTTGAGCGCTCGCGCTTAATTCGGGAGAAATGTAAAGACTGTCTTGATATGTAAATTTGCCTATATTTATAATTAATGCGGTCAATAAAACCGCAAACAAAAAACAAATACTTGCCTTAAAAATTCGCGCCATAATTTAACCTCGCAAAATTAATCTTAAAGTATTTTTAGTTTTGGTCAGCAAAGGAATTTTAATTCAAAGTATTTGTTTCTAAATATTGGTCATATAAAAAAGTTAAAAAAATGTATTTATATATTATTTTTGAAGTTGTCGCTCCACTCTTTGAGCTCTTTGGCGTGTTCTAAAGACAGCGCGCTTGTTTCGTGCCCGCCCAAAAGCCGCGCTATTTCTTTTATGGTCTTTTCTTGGTCAAGTTTTTCAACTTTGGTATAGGTCTTGCCGCCGTCTTCTTGTTTGTAAATCAAAAAGTTATGGTCCGCCATAGCGCATATGCCCGCCAAATGCGTTATGGTAATGACTTGACGCGCCCTTGACACGCACGCCAGCTTATTGGCGATAGCCTGCCCTATTTTGCCACTTATGCCCGTGTCAATCTCGTCAAATATCATAGTGTCTATTTCGTCGTGCTTGGATAATATCATTTTTAGGGCTAGCATTATCCTTGACATCTCGCCGCCCGAGGCAATTTTTGCTAAAGGCTTGGACGGCTCGCCTATATTCGCCGAAAAATAAAATTCTACCTTGTCAAAACCGTCCACGCCGATTATATCGGCAAATGTATCTTTGTCGGGAATCTCGGAAAACTGTATTTCGAAAGCGCTTCCCGCCATTCCCAAATCGTTGAGCTCGTTTTTTACATCCTTGCAAAACTCAACGGCGCCCTCCCTTCTTTTTTTGGATAATAACACGGCTTTTTGGTATAGTTCTTGGCTTGCTTTTTCTATATCATTTTTTAGTTGTTCTATTATTTCGGCGCTGGAGGATAGTCTTTTGTATTCATTTTGGGCTTTTTCCAAAAATTGTTTAATCTCTTGCAAGGTGGCGCCGTATTTTTTCTTTAGGTTTTTTATAAGGTCAAGTCGGCTTTCTATCTTGTCCGCCGTTTTTTCGTCATAGTTTAGGCTCTCGGCGTTGTCTTTTAGCAAAGCGACAATATCGTCTAGCTCGTATTGAAGTGACTGCAATCTGTCATACAGCGATTGATAAACAGGGTCATAGGATGAAATTACGCCCAAAGCGCTGACCGCCTCGGATACCAATTCGCTCGCTCCGTTTGAGCCGCTCAAAAATTCGTAAGACTGGCTAAGCCCGCGCATTATTCTCTCAAAGTTAATAATCTTGGCGCGCTCGTCCAAAAGCTGCTGTTCTTCGCCGTCTTTGAGGTTGGCTTGGGTAATTTCGTCAATCTGGAACTTCAAAAGATCAAGCATTCGCTCCCTTTCGGCGTCCGTCATCCCAAAAGAACTTAGCTCAAAGGTAAGTTTTTTGTATTCGTGATAAAGATCAGCCACTTGCGCCTTTAGCTCGTCCAAATCCTTAATATACGCGTCCAAAAGTTTTAGGTGTGATTTGGGCTTTAGGAGCGATTGATGCTCGTGCTGACCGTGAATATCCACCATTGACTCGGTAATATTCCTAAGCATGCCCAGCGTGACAAGACTTCCGTTAACTCGGCATTCGGTCCGCCCTTCTTGGCTTAAAGTTCGGGATATTATAACGATATTGTCTTCGCTTGGAATGCCCAAAGATTTTAGTTGTTCTTGGGTGTTTGAGTTTATCTGAAAAACGCCTTGGACAAAAGCTTCGGCTTCGCCGCTTTTTAGAAGCGTTTTGTCCGTCCGCGCGCCCAATAAAAAATTGAGCGAGTCAACTATTATGGATTTGCCAGCGCCCGTCTCGCCGCTTAAAACGATAAGCCCGCTGTCAAATGACAATTCAAGTTCTTTGATAATGGCTATGTTTTTTATGATTAAGGTAAGTAACATATATAAAAAATTATATCATATTATCTAATAATGTCATGTAATTTTTCAAGCACTTTATCAACTACCTCTTCGTTTTTGCATACAATCAAAAAAGTGTCGTCCCCCGCTATACAGCCTAAAACCCCTCCATAACCGGATTTGTCAACCATGACCGCCGCGGCATTTGCGCTACCGCTCAAAGTTTTGACCACGATAAGGTTGTTGGCGCTTTCAATTGATATAACCGATTCTCTAAATAAGTTGGTTAGTTTGACGCTTATATTGGAATTGCCCGTTTTTTCAAGCGCGTATTTGTATTTTCGAGACTCGCCTAAAACCTTAATTAAACCCAATTCTTTTATGTCTCTTGAGACGGTGGCTTGTGTTACATCAAAATTTGCTTTTTTTAGTTCAGCGACAAGCTCTTCTTGGGTCTCAATATCTTTTTTGGAAATAATCTCCAAAATCTTGGTTTGCCTAGTGGTCCTTCCCATTAATCCTCCTTATTTGCGCTCCATTTGTTGAGCTTGGATAATAATTTCCCGTAAAAATCCGACGGCTTGGTCTTTACAAATCCCGCCATTTTTTCGTGCTTGGCTATTTGTATATGTTTTAAATCAAAATCCGACACAGGCACTCCATCGGCAATCAAAACGGCGTCTGGCGAAGCGGTGTTGACCTTGATATTAATAATTTCGTTTTCGCCTATCACGATAGAACGGCTTCTTAGCGAATGCGAACATACGGGCGTCAAAACTAAGCCTTTGATGACAGGGCTTAAGATAGGGCCGCCCGCGCTTAACGAATAGGCTGTAGAACCCGTTGGAGTGCTTACTATATAGCCGTCCGCGTTGTATCTGTCAATAAGGCTATTTTGAGCGTAAACATCAAAATTGATTATCCGCGCCGTAGCGTGTTTTAGAAGGACAATCTCATTAAGCGCCACAGCGTTTGCCTTGCCGCTTTTTAGGTTGAGCATTGAACGGTATTCGATAGTAAAATCAGAATTCTTTAGGGCTTGGGCAGTCTCGTCAAGCTCGTGGATTTCGCTTTCGGTCAAAAAACCCACATTGCCTATATTAATACCCAAAACGGGCTTGTCCTTGATGGCGCATGATTTTACAACGCTCAAGATTGTGCCATCGCCGCCTGCGACCGCCATTATATCGTTAATATCTATAAGGGTTTGCAAATCATAAGCGTCAAAGCGTTGAAACCAATCATCAGCTTGAAAAAGATTTTTTTCTATACTGACTTTAAGGCCGTGGTCTTTGAAACATATCAGAGCTTTTTTGGATGCTTCTATGGCGTTTTCTTTATTTAGATTAGCTAAAAATCCTATTTTCATTGTTATAATTATACAGGAAATTAAATATAATTTCAATGATAAAATAAAGGGCGATTAAAAACCGCCCTTAGTTTTTTATTTTATTTGTTGGTTATATCGCTTTTGAGGATTTGATTTTTAGGATGACATTGATATCAATGCCTTTAGAGTTAGCCGCGTTTTTGATATCCTCCCATTCGGAAAAACCATAGAAGTCGGTAATAAGATTGGGGTTATTATACGAGCTTACTTGGGCGGTTAAGTTAATAACGCCGCTATAAACTGAATCTCTGCCCGTAACCGTGATAACGCTTTGACCTTTTAGGTTTTGGATTACTAATTCTGATTTGACGGTATCAACATCAATCTCTTGAGTGACTTCTTCGCCGCGATTATCCAAAGTGGTAATCGTAATTTTAGAAATTGTTTTTGCGTTGGTCAATTCCAGATCATAATAAAACTTAGTGTTGTTTTGGATGTTGGGATAGCTGACCGTAAATGTTTTGGATTTTCCGTCTGTTTCCGCCAAAATATTGGATAAATTTGCCAATTCGTCGCCTTTATTGAAATCGGCTGAAGAGGTGCTAATCCGCTTTTTGTAAGCGCGCATACTAGCGTCCCATTGGTAATCGCTCAAATCAAAATACATATTATTAAACATATCAAGGTCGTCTATTATCCAATAAGAGTTGTTGATATCTTTATAATAGACAATGGAGTTTTTGGTAGAATAGTCTTGATTTTGGGCGCCCGCATAATTATAGCCATAGGTCTGTCCTGTCATAGAGAACACAAACAATAATACAACGCCTATTAACGCTATTACGCTTATTCCAGAATAATTATTATAAACTCTGGGGCGTTTTTCTTTGAATATCTTTTTGGCTGTGCGTTCCTCAAACTTGCCTTTTTTTGCTTTGTGCTCAATTTTTTCGGTTACCGTGCGCTCTATTCTTACCGTGCGCATAGGCAATTTCTTCGCCAATTTGTCCAGCGCGGGAACTAAATAATTAAAGTATGGCGTAATAAAGCCGTGAGTTGACACAGTAAACATCATAATAGTCGGAAACATATGCAAACCCAAAACCGAATATAGCGTAAGGCTTGCCCCAAAGGTTATGGGTATGGTTAAAATCAAAGGAACTATAAACAGCAAAACTCTCTCAAAGTCCATTTGATATTTTTGTCTGAATTTGTCTCTGAAAAATATCATAACAAGAACCACTATAAGCTCCAAAAACGCCGTCCACATAAACACATAGGCGAGTTTGGGCATCGCGTAACCTAGTATTACGCTCAATATGGTCCAAATAATTATATTTCCTCTTACGGCGTCCGCGGCGCGAATTCTAAACAATCGTTTTAGCAAAGAGAAAGCCGCTATTGACAGCGCTACGCTGATGATAGAAAACGAGATTATCAATCCTATAGACGAACGCAAGTAAGTGGCTAATGAGTGAATATTCAAAAAGCCCATTGCCGCCAAAAGCCCGCCTACAGCGTAA
>DUVY01000046.1 GCA_012840805.1 Clostridiales bacterium
TAATTGGAGAGAATTATTAAAGGAAAAAATGTCTTCAATTGATTTTTCTAAGGAGAATAAATACTGGCAAGATATAGGAATGTTAAATACTAAAGATGCAAATTTAACATTAAGAAAAACTTTGTATCATCTATTTAGAGAGGGTGTGGAATAATGTTAGACTTTAATATAGATAATTTAAAATTTGAGATTGATGATGATGTAAAAAAAGAATACTTGCGACAAAAACCAATTCAAACAGCAAAAGGAGAATATCCTACTTTTGTATCTTTAGACGAATACGAAGCATTGCTAAATAAGCCAGTATATAACTTTTCACTATCAGAAAGAGATGCTTTAATGGCTATTAAATTTAAAAACACTACGATTAATTCTGTTGCCAGCACAGTAAGTAAAATAAAAGGATATATTGATTTTTGCGTAATACAAGGCAAAGTTAATCACATGCAAAATATATTTGACACATTAACTAAGGATGAAGCTAAAAGATTTGTCAGCAAACAAGCTACAGAATTTCGCTATATCACTAAAAGAGAATTGTGGAAATACGAAGAAATATTATACAATACTCAAGATAAAACATTAATAAATTTATTGTACGAAGGAGTACGTGGCAGAACCGTAAAGGGTGGAACTTTAGAAGAAATTATTAACTTACAAATCAATCCAAAAAGCGAAGATATTTATAAGTGCAAACTTTTGTTAAACAGAAATGATGGTACTATTCGTGTGCATTACGTATCTCAGCATACTATGGATTTAGTAATAGATGCCTATTACAGCGAAGAATATCTTGCAAACAACGGAGAGATTAATCCTGATGTAAGGGGTGGAATTAGAAAATTCAGAATTAATCGGTGTGGAAATTATGTCTTTTGCACGATTGGCAAAAATAAGTGCGACAAGTGGAATGAGCAGGTAATCAACACAAGAATGAAAAAGATACAACATTATTGTTCTAATCCTTTTATTACGGTTACTAATTTGTATAAATCTGGAATGATTAGCATGGCTATAGATATATACAAAAAAAATAAAGAAATTACAAGGGATGATTATGTAGATATATGCAGGAGATATAGATATGGCGATGAAGATCCTGAGCGGTATTGGTCTCTTTTAAAGCAAGATGTAGAAATGTATTTAAAGGGTGGTTATGCCAATGCTGGAATCATTAATTAGAAAAGAAAAGATAATGCTTAAATTAAAAGGTGGGTTAGCAAGCAAGGGATATTCCCGGAAGGTTTTGGCAGGACTTAACGCAAGGTTGGGAACAATACAAGACATAAAGCAAAGATATAGCATGGAAATTTTAAACAATTTAATTGAAAACACTAATTATCCATTATTGCTAAAAGTTGTGCATGGATTAAATAATGTGTGTGATATACAAAAGAGAAGAAATGATTGGTTTTTATATGCAATTAATCAAGACAATATATCTGATATAGATGCTGATATTATAAGAGAATGTTTTGTTAGTAAAGATACTTTAATTTATGTAGCTGAAAAAAGCATGATTGGACAAATAGCATATTATTATATTATATTTAGTAAGAAAAAATATGATAAATCTCAAGAATATATAAATCATAAGTGGCAATAATGGA
>DUVY01000047.1 GCA_012840805.1 Clostridiales bacterium
CGAATTTGTGTTTCCTCATATCTTTGGAACGGACTCAGCTGGTAGAGATTACGCTATCCGCGTTATATACGGAATGAGAGTTTCATTGGCCGTGGGCTTTTTTGCGAGCATTATAGTTTTGATTATAGGCATGCTTTACGGCGCAATCTCAGGATATCTTGGCGGCACTGTTGACATAATAATGATGCGTATCGTGGATATTATATATTCATTGCCAGATATGCTTCTTATAATTTTGCTGTCTGTGGTTATTGATGAAACCCTTGATTTGTCGGGCACATTTTTGAGCGGACTGGGCACAGGAATGATAAGCATATTTATTGTGTTTGGTCTTCTTTATTGGGTAGGTATGGCGCGATTAATTAGGGGACAAGTCCTATCTATAAAAGAACAAGAGTTTATTTTGGCGGCGCGCTCTATGGGCGCGAAACCTTCTCATATAATAAGAAAACACTTATTGCCTAACAGTATGAGCGTAATTATTATTTCTACAGCCTTGCAAATACCCTCCGCGATATTTACCGAAAGTTTTTTGAGCTTTTTGGGATTGGGCGTGTCGGCGCCTATGCCTAGCTTGGGGTCTTTGGCGTCCGCCGCTTTGGACGGTATATATTCCTATCCGTATAGGCTGATTATTCCCGCTGTGGTTATAAGCTTGATTGTTATGGCGTTTAACTTATTAGGGGATGGACTGCGCGACGCGTTTGATCCAAGATTAAAAAGGTAAACAAATATGGCTGAACATTTATTATCTGTCAAAAACTTAAAAACATCTTTTTTTACTCCGGCGGGCGAAGTAAAAGCCGTTGACGATATTTCTTTTAATCTAGATAAAGGAAAAGTTTTGGGCATTGTTGGCGAATCAGGTAGCGGCAAAAGCGTCACGGCGTATTCTATTATGCGTATCTTGTCCGAGCCAGGCAAGATAATAGGCGGAAATATTCTATTTGACAATAAGGATTTGGCGACGCTTAGCGAATCAGAAATGAGAGATATTCGAGGCAACAAAATCAGTATGATATTTCAAGACCCGATGACAAGCCTAAATCCTGTCTATACAATAGGCAACCAGTTAATAGAAGCGATTTTGTTACATACTGATAAAGACCCATTACAAGCTCAACATAGAGCCGTAGAGTTATTAAAGTTAGTAGGGGTAAATGAGCCCGAAAGAAGAATACATCAATATCCTCATGAGTTCAGCGGCGGTATGCGTCAGCGCGTTATGATTGCGATGGCGCTTGCTTGCGAACCTGACATTTTGATTGCGGACGAGCCTACTACCGCGCTAGATGTCACAATACAAGCCCAGATTTTGGAATTAATGCAATCCTTACAAAAAGAAATAGGTATGGCTATTATATTAATTACGCACGATTTGGGCGTTGTGGCAAACATGTGCGATGAAATTATTGTTATGTATGCGGGCAAGATAGCCGAAAGAGGAACTGCAAAAGAAATATTTTATAATCCGCATCACGAATATACAAAAGGCTTGCTCAAATCAATTCCCAAAATAAGCGACGAGCGCAAAAAATTAACGCCCATAGAAGGAAATCCGGTTGATTTGCTTAATATGCCCAAGGGTTGCGCTTTTTCGCCCCGTTGTTCGAAATGCATGAGAATTTGCTTAGAAGAGTTACCCCCAGAATTAAGGATTAATGAAGAACATCTGGCTAGTTGCTGGATTAATGTAAAAGAGGGTTACAGCTTAGACGAAAATAACAATAACAAAATTGACGCTTCGTTAAATACGCAAATCACCAATAATCAAGACGATAACGACGCCAAAAAGAGCAAGAAAAAGAGCGAGAAATAAACAATGAGCAATACATTATTAGAAGTAAAAGATCTTAAACAATATTTTCCTATCAACACAGGCTTTTTCAAAACCACCAATCTAAAAGCTGTCGATGGCGTATCTTTTTCTATTGGTAGAGGGGAAACGCTAGGATTAGTTGGCGAATCAGGATGCGGAAAAAGCACCGTAGGAAGATCAATTTTACATTTGTATAAGATAACAGGCGGCGAGATATATTTTGAAAATAATTTGATTACTTCCAAAAATATTCGCAATTATAGAAAGGATATGGCGATAGTTTTTCAAGATCCGTATTCGGCTTTGGACCCTAGAATGACGGTGGCAGATATTATTGGCGAGCCGCTTGATGTTCATAAAGCATACAAAACTAAACAAGAAAGAAAAGAACGCATAGAGCAATTAATGGACATTGTCGGTCTTAGCAACGAACACGCCAATAGATATCCTCACGAGTTTTCAGGCGGACAGCGTCAGCGCATAGGGATTGCGCGCGCTTTGGCGCTTAATCCTAAGTTTATAGTATGCGATGAGCCTGTTTCGGCGTTGGATGTTTCCATTCAGGCGCAAATTATCAATATGTTTGAAGAATTGCAAGAAAGGTTTAACTTAGCTTATCTTTTTATCGCCCATGACCTTTCGGTTGTGAAACATATTAGCAAAAATATCGCGGTTATGTATTTGGGCAAAATTGTTGAGTTGGCGCCATCCAATGAGCTTATTAATAATCCTTTGCATCCTTATACTCAGTCTTTAATTTCGGCTTTGCCTATACCTGACCCTAATATCTCGAAGACAAAAAAGAGAATAGTCTTGCAAGGCGACATTCCCAGCCCTTTGAATGTGCCTTCAGGCTGCGCGTTTCGCACCAGATGTCCAAAAGCTACGGATATTTGCGCGAAAGAATGCCCTATATTACAAGAAAAATCACCCGGGCATACCGTCGCTTGTCATAATGTTGACTAATTGTTTGGCTATTTAATTATTAGCAAGCAACTTGCTAACAATAAATAGATAACATACTTTCTAATAAAACAAAAATGAACTATAAAAGGAGGATTTTATGAAAAGATTATTGGTACTTATGCTAAGTGTTTTGCTATGCATGCCAATCATCGCTACTGGCTGCGGCGACAAGAGTCGCGATTATTTAGTCGTATGCGCTGGTCCTAACCCCGATACAATAGACCCCGCGCTTAACTCAGCCGTTGACGGAGCGACTATGATTTTGCATGCGTTTTCAGGCCTGGTAGGCTGGGCTCAAAAAGATGACGGCTCGTTAGAGCTTGTTCCTGATTGCGCCGAAGAATTGCCCGAACCCACTATTGACGAAGAGACAAACAAAGCGACCTATGTATTCACTCTAAAAGAAGGCCTAAAGTGGAGCGATGGTCAAGAGCTAAAAGCTTCTGATTTTGAATACGCTTGGAAGAGAGCGGCATCGGTAGAACTTGGCGCAGACTATGGCTACATGTTTGAAGTAATTGACGGTTATTATGGAGAAGATGAAGAAGGCAATCTCGAAGTGACGGGAGACATTAATGTAACAGCGAATGACGCCGACAGGACTCTAACTGTTGTCTTGACACAAGATGTGCCTTATTTCTATGAATTATGCGCGTTCCCGACTTTTATGCCTGTAAGAGAAGATGTTATTGAGGCCAATCCTGACACATGGGCTACAAAACCCGAAACTTATATTGGAAATGGACCTTACAAGATTACTAAATGGACAAGAAACGATAAAATAGTCTTTGAAAAAAATGATTATTATCATAATGCCGACAAGGTCAAGATAAAGAAAATTGAATTTGCTTTATCTGATGACGCTGGCGCTATGTTGGCCAACTATAAGAACGGAACATTTGATTTTATTGACGAAGTTCCCAATAATGAGATTAGTTCTTTAAAAACCAATTATCCTAAAGAATTCTTTACGGAAGGTCAATTAGGAACTTATTATCTCAACTTTAATATTAACGCTGACATATTTGATGGTCTTACTTATGAAGAAGCTGTTAAGTTTAGAAAAGCAATCAGCTTAATCATTGACAGAAACTATATAGTTGAGGAGATCGGACAAGCCGGCCAACAGCCCGCTAACAGCTTTGTGCCCACAGGTTTGACTGACGCCGATACCAGTAAGCAGTTTGTTGACCTAAACGGTCCTAATAGAGACGGAAAAGGTTATTTCAGCGTTGCTAAGGAAGATCTGGAAGCCAATAGAGCGGAAGCGGTAGAGCTGTTAAAAGAAGCAGGCTTTACTTATGACGAAGAAGAAAAGAAATTTACCGATTTGCCTGAAATGGATTATTTATATAATACCAACACAGGGCATCAAGCAATAGGCGAATATCTTCAAAGCGCATTGGCAGAATATGGTTTTGTAATCACGCTTAAGGTTCAAGAATGGGGAGTATTTTTAAACACCAGAAAACAAGGTAACTATACCTTTGCTAGAAACGGCTGGTTGGGCGATTATAACGATCCCATTACCTTCCTTGACATGTGGACATCTGGCAGCGGTAACAACGACGTTCAATTTGGCAAGGGCGATCACGCGAATTTGGCTGTTTATAAAATAACATTAAAAGACGAAGAAGGAGAAGACGTAATATTAACAAATAAGACATGGGCGGAATCTTATGATGTATTAATTCAAAAAATTAAAACAGAAACAGATATTGAAACAAGATACGAATTAATGCATCAAGCCGAAGACCTGCTTATGGAAACCGGCTGCATTATTCCTATTTATTACTATGTTGATATCTTTATGATTAAGCAGCATGTAAAAGGATTCTACACATCTCCTTTGGGATACAAGTTTTTCATGTATGCTGAAATCTAAGATATCATAGAATTAAGCAAAACAAAAAATCCTTTTCGATCAAGCGAAAAGGATTTTTTTTGTTTTAAAATACAATTTTTACGCCGCTTTTTCATAAAATATATTAATTCTTAAGGGTAACAAATGGAGAGACTTTATTATGTATTGGAAAGATTTAATTCAACCTGAACTTTTGGCGCTTATGCCATTTTTATACGGCGCGGGCGCGCTTATAAAAAATACTCCAGCTATAAAAAACTGGCTAATTCCTTACATTTTGTGGGGGATATCTATTGTTATCACCATAATATATTTAGTTCTACAATTAGGCGCGAAATTTGACGGCGCAGCTTTCGCGGCGGCGCTTACTCAAGCCACGCTACTTGCTTTTGCGACTGTGGGCGGTAATGAATGCATAAAACAAGCTACTGTCGGCAGAAAAGAAGATAATCAAAATCATTTGCCGTCTGAGCAAAAAAAAGAGCAAAATAAAGACCAAAATCAAGAAAAAGACAATAACCAAAAACGAAAATAATGATATATAGCCAATCAAATAATTTTAATAAAGGGGCGTATTCACCCTTTTATTAAAATGTTATTAAAAGATTAAAACTAGATTAAAATTTATTTATTTGTAAATATTTATTTGATTTTATTAATAAATTTTGATATTTTCAATTTATGGGTATAATTAAAGTAAAAAATTTGGTAAAACGCTACAATAATAGCGTTTCGGCTGTAAACGATATCTCCTTTGAGGTAGAGCAAGGACAATTATTCGCTTTTTTGGGGCGTAACGGCGCGGGCAAATCCACTACAATTAATATAATTTGCACCACGCTTTCAAAAACTTCGGGCGAAGTATTAGTCAATGGCTTAAGGCTTGGCAAAGACGATGAAAAAATCCGCCATAATATAGGCGTTGTTTTCCAAAACGGCGTTTTGGACAAATTATTGACTGTTAAAGAAAATATAATAACAAGAGCGTCATTCTATAATTTGTCTAAGGATGTCATATTAGAAAGACTAGACGCCGTTGTGGAGCTTCTTGATATGAAGGATTTTGTCAACAGAAGATACGGCAAATTATCAGGCGGGCAAAAAAGAAAAGCCGATATAGCGAGAGCGATAATCAATCGCCCCAAGATTTTGTTTTTGGATGAGCCGACTACGGGCTTAGACCCCGCCACTCGCATCAAAGTTTGGGAAATCATAGATTTTCTAAGAAAAAACGAAAATATGACCATATTTTTAACTACGCATTATATGGAAGAAGCCGACAAAGCCGATAATATAGCGATAATAGAGCAAGGCAAAATTATAATTCAAGGCACGCCCAATCAGCTAAAAGAAAAATATAGTTCTAATATTTTAAAAGTTATGCCTAAAAACGGCAAAGAGGAATTAAAAGAAAAATTAAGCGACCTTGACTTGCAATTCGAATTTAAGGTTGACCAATTTATCATAAAAATTCAAGATTCTATGGACGCTCTAAGGATTTTGCAAAATATTCAAGATTATATCAAAAATTTTGAAGTTCTAAAAGGCAATATGGATAATGTTTTTCTAAATGTTACAGGTCAAAGCTTGATGGGGGAACAAGGATGAAAAGTCTTAATGTCTTAGTCAAAAGAAATATAAAATGTTATTTACGAGAAAAGTCCAATATCTTGTATTCGCTTTTGACAATTATTATTACTATTGGATTATATATCTTATTTATGTCCAAGCTTTATACCGAAGACACCCAAAGAGATTTAGAGCCGCTTGGCGTTACCAACTTTCAATGGCTCTCAGATAGCGTTATGCTTTCGGGGTTAATACCTATTTTGAGCATAACTGTATCTTTGGTAGTATTGGGTATAATTATCACCGATAAAGAAAGCAAAATCACTATGGACTTTATGGTGGCGCCTGTAAACAGAAGCGTTTGGATGCTCAGTTATATTATTAGCTCAATAATTATATGCGCCGTCGCGTCCTTTGGCATGGTGATATTGTCCGATATTTATTTGTTTATTGTATCGGGTTACGCTCTTAGTTTTATGCAATTATTAAAAATCTTTGGCATTATTGTTTTGAGTTTAATTTTTGGCAATATGTTTATGCTATTTATACTTTCATTTGTCAAAACCTCAAACGCGCTCGGAGGGGTCGGAGCCATTGTGGGCACATTGCAAGGTTTTATATCAGGATGCTATATGCCTTTTGGCTTATTTCCCAAAGGAGTTTATTACACATTATATAGCCTTCCTTTCGCTCAAATGTCCTCGCTAATAAGAAGCGTCTATTTGGAAAATGTCCAAACGGTTATGAATCTTAACGCGGAAAGCTTGCCTTATATTGAGGCGTGGAAAAATCTTTTTGGCGTTAACTTGATTTATGAAAGTTGGACAATGCCTATTTGGCTTATGATTGTTAATATTTTGGGTTTTACTTTAATTTTTGGTTTAATTTCGGCTTACAGGTTTATTAAAATGAAAAATAAATAATAATCACAATTAAAGGCTATTAATCAATTATTTCGCGCCAATTGGGAAATATTTTATGATATTTTAGCTTGATTTTTGTTTTGCGCGATTATATAATTGAATTGTCTATATAATTATTTATAATAGCAATGTGATTTTTATGAAGAAACTTTTACAGCGTTTAAAAGAAGATAATATATATAATAGTTATATAATAATGCTGTCATGCTTTATTCTTAACTTTGTGGCGTTAGTTGTTTTTCATCTGACGCTAGGTGTTAAGATGTCTTGGTTTGGACTTATTACCGATATATTATTTATCGCGTTATTCTATTTTTTAATTAATCTTATAAAAAGAGCAAAACTCAAAAAAATAATCTACACAATCTTCTTTTCTTTGGCTATATTAGCGCTAATGGCTGATTCCACCTATTTTTACAAATATAAGTCATTCGCATCGCTTTCAAGCTTGATGTTTGTTAATAACATAATAGGACAAAAATATGGAATCAACTTACCATTGACTTGCTATTTGATAATTCCTATGCTTGTTATAGGGTTATTTATTATTTGGTATACAAAACTTCCCAATATTGACAAGCAGCATAAAACATTCAGGGTAAATATCGCTATGACGCTTGCCGCTGTATTTTTGTGTATGAGCATAAACTTACCCTATTCCATTTATAATATAGCGAAGGCGAAAAGTTTCAAAGATTATGAGCTTAATTATATTCATAGTCCCAGCTTCTTGTATAACAACTTATACAGCAGTCTAAAATTTGTAGAAGTGTTCGGCTATTGCAATTTTAGAATTAGAGACGCAGCTTCTTTAAAAGTCGATCTTGAATATGACGATTACAAAGTATTAGACGATTATTTTGCTTCTATTCAATACGAAAAGACGCCTAATGAATGGACTCAAAAATACGAAGGATACAATGTTATTACGATATTAGCCGAAACATTTGATACGCGTTTTTGCGACCCCGACTATATAGGCGAGCAATTAGTCCAAAATCCTTTTTTGTATATTGATAAAGATAAGACTTTAAACGGGCAAACAGTAGGGCATACGATATCTTCGAACCTTACGCCTAATTTGTATAAGATATTCCAAGAGGGTTTGACTTTTAGCAATTACTATGTGCCGACTTTTTTTGAGGGAGCTACTATTAACACCGAGTTTATGGTCAATAATGGCATTTACGCGCTTAACGCCAAAAACTTTTCTTCCAATCTAGGCGATACTTTTTACGATAATTATTTTGGGTTATATTCGTTGGCATCCCAATTTAATAAAAAAGGTTATAAAACATATTATTTTCATAATGACAGCGGAGACTTTTATCATAGAAGAACCTTGACCGCCAATGAAAACTTTAAGATAACTAGATTTAACGAAGAATTGATTGCCGCTAACACTCAGACCGAAAAGGTATATGATACTAGATTGCTGGAGTTTTTTGATCTTGAGGATATAGATAGTTCTTTGAGAGAACAAATAGCTCAAGACATACCTTTTTATATGCAGATTGACACTTATTCTATGCATTTAGGAAATTCCTTGATGTTTGACCATTACGAGCCTAAAGTGGAAAAAGCCTTTGAAAAAGCGGGCATTAACTTCAATAAAATACATCCACAAATCCAGGAATACTATCTTAAGATGGCGGAATTTGACAAATTTATAGGTATGCTTATTAAAAAACTTGACCGTTCAAGCGATTCCAATGAAAAGGGATTAGGAGTTTTAGATAATACTTTGATCGTTATTTTCCCTGACCATTATAACTATAGTCTTAACCCTAAGGTAATGGAAGATTTTATTGGCGTTGACGCTTTTGATAAAGAAATCCATCACCAAAAATTGCTTATGTTAGACGGCGCGACTTACAACGCTCTTGAGAAAGATAATATTGACATAACTACGCTTTGCAATTCCATAGATTTGTGTCCCAC
>DUVY01000210.1 GCA_012840805.1 Clostridiales bacterium
AGCAAATATTTGCAGAGGAAACGTTAGTATTTGGAGATAATCCAACCATGCGGTGGTATACGAATAACACCGCAACAGAAATGGACAAGAAAGGCAATATAACATATTACAAAATTGAACCAAAAACCCGAAAAACAGACGGGTTTTTTGCTTTATTACATGCGCTATCCAAAGATAGTGAGTTAAAGGAAGTCCAGAATAAAATTTTAAGTTTGGACGTCCACACCTACTAAGGGGGTGAGAATTTGGGGCTAAAAGATATATTTTTAAGTTGGTTTGGTAAAGACGGAACATTAAAGTTAGATGCTTATGTAGGGAAATTGGCTACAGAAGTGTATTTTAAGGAACTTGCGATTCAAGCCTGTATTAACCTAATTGCAAACACCATATCCAGAAGCGAATTTAAAACTTACGAAAAAGGCAAAGAAACGAAAAAAGACAACTACTATCTTTTCAATGTAGAACCAAATCCCAATAAGTCGGCAAGTAAGTTTTGGCGTGACGTAATTCATCACCTTGTGTACGATAACGAATGCTTGGTTGTACAACAAGGTGATTATTTTTATGTTGCTGATAGTTTTAATGTTGATAAATACGCATTTAAAGATTACATCTATACAAATATAGTTATCGATGATTATCAGCTGAATAAAACTTATTTTGAACCAGATGTATTCCACTTCGAATTACACAATGAAAAGATTAGGATTATTATCAATGGTCTATATGAATCGTATGCAAAGCTAATTGCTGCTGCTCAAAAACATTATAAAAAGCAAAATGCAAGACGGGGTAAGCTTATTGTTCCAACAGACTACCCGCAAACAGACGAAGCGCAAAAAGAATTACAGAAACTTTTAAACGAACGATTTAAGCGTTTCTTTGAAGCTGAAGGCGATGCTATCGTACCTCTTACAAATGGGTTAGAATATGAGGAGCTTGAAAATAAAGCAAATGGGAATAAAGGCAGCATGGAGGGTAGGGATATCAGGGCCTTTATTGACGATATTTTCGACTTTGTGGCCATAGCTTTCCAGGTACCACCGCAACTTTTGAAAGGCAATGTAGCCGACACAGACAAGGCAGTAAATAATTTCTTAACATTTTGTATCAATCCATTAGCTGAACTTCTAACAGATGAAATAAACCGTAAAATGTATGGCAAAAAGAACTATTTAGAAAGAACATACATGAAACTTGACACAAGCAATATCAGGGCGGTTGATATTAAAGATGTAGCTGGTGCATTAGATATCCTGCTCAGGATCGGCGCTTACAGTGTTGACGATTGTCTGAAATACCTTGGAATGGAACCACTTGAAACAGAGTGGAGTAAGGCAAGGTGGATGACTAAAAACTATGAACCTATTGAAACAAGATTTGAAGGAGGTGATAACGGTGAAAAATAAATATTATGCACTGGAAGTTAAAGACAAGGAGGCTGATGTATACATCTTTGGCGATATAACAAGCTGGGAATGGTTTGAAAATGATGTATCCAGTTATACCTTGTCGAAGGAATTGCAGGAACTGGATAAGGACATAGAAGTTATCAATGTCCACATCAACAGTTATGGTGGTGAAGTAGCGGAGGGCTTGGCAATCTATAATATGCTCCGGAGCCATAAAGCAAAAGTAAGAACAATTGTTGACGGATTTGCCTGCAGCATAGCTTCCGTCATTTTCATGGCTGGTGATGAAAGGATCATGAATGCAGCATCGTTGCTCATGATTCACGATGCATGGATGTATACTGCAGGAAATGCAGCACAGCTTCGCAAAGATGCAGATGATCTTGAAAAGATTACTCAGGCATCTATCGAGGCATACAAAAGTAGGGTAAACATCTCGGAAGAAGAGATCAAAGAACTACTTGATAATGAAACGTGGATCCTCCCAAGTGAAGCACTCGAAATGGGATTTGCAACTGCAATAGTCGGTGAAAAAATAAATGAAAAAGCCGCAGCAAGCGCCAAAAAGGCGCTTTTTAATTTGCTTAAAAACAATAAAAAGACTCCGGCGGCAGCAACAACTGTTAATTTCCCTGAGGAGAAAATCAATGAAATGTTTGAAGAATTAAAAATCCTTAAAGAAAAAATGGATGTTAACAATGAACAGAAAAACCCGGAACCTGTTCCGGAAGACAATAAACCTCAAAAATTTTTTAATGCGATATTAAGAAAGGAGTAGATTTGAA
>DUVY01000048.1 GCA_012840805.1 Clostridiales bacterium
ATAGGGCAAAACTTTGCCAATCCGGCGCTTACTGCCCGTATTTTTATGGTAATAGCGTTTGGCTCTGTTATGGGAACGGTAGGAACCAGCAATATCATAGGATTGGACGCCGCGACCTCGGCTACTTGGCTAAGCGCGGGAAGGGATGCGGCTACGGTATCAACTAATTGGTTTAGTTTCTTGATAGGCAACAAAGGTGCCGCGGCATTTGGAGAGACAAGCGTTATCGCGATATTAATCGGTTTTATTTATTTGGTTATTAGAAAGGTAATTGACCCAAGACTTCCGCTTATAATTATAGGCGGGGTTGCCGTGTTCGCGTTTTTATTTGACGCTTTGTCGTCGGGCGGAAGCTTTACGGACATGATGCTTGTGGTCGCAGGGCATATTCTAACAGGCGGCTTGATGCTGGGCGCTGTGTTTATGGCTACCGATTATTCCTCAAGCCCTAACACATTTTTGGGAAATGTAATATTTGGATTAGGAATCGCGCTTTTGGTTGTTTTGATAAGGGTGTTTGGCTCTTATCCCGAAGGTGTTTCATTTGCGATAGTAATTATGAATATACTTGTTCCGCTAATAGATAAATATATATACCCCCGCGCTTTCGGCAAACAAAAAGCTGTAAGAGGTGAAAAATGAATAAGACACTAAAATCAGTCGCTGTATTGACGGTTATCGCGGTTGTTTGCGCGGGGCTTTTGACAGTCGCCAATTATTTTTGGAAAGCGGAAGAGCCTCAAGGCGTTACTCCCGAAATTTTGGCGATATTTAGAGAGATGATAGACGATGATTCGGCGGAGTTTTATGAGCTGGAAACAGGCGGACTTGGTTTGCACGAAAATATTAATAATATTTATAAAGCTTCGGCAGGCCAAAATAAAGACATAATAATTATAAGGGCTACGGGCATCGCGGGCTCTTACGGCATAGTCCAAATGCTTACGGCGATCAATACAAGCAATGATACTATTATTTCAACTAAAGTCTATCGTAACAAGACCGACCGTAAAGACGGCTTACAAGACTTAGACGCTTTTAAAGGTCTTGACAATCAAACTTTGCAAAACACTCAGTTTGATGTCATATCCCAATCCACAATCACCGGCAATGCGATGTCCGACGCGGTAAAACTAGCGATGGCGCAATATGAATCTAATAAACAAGAAATTTTGGACGCGCCCGCGAAATCCTATGATTTGCTGACTGTAAATGTCTCTTTAGAAAAAGATATTGAAAATATATCGCCCGGCGAGTCGGTAAAAGTTTTGATAGAAATTATTTCTACAAATACTAGAAAAGCCAATCCGAAAAAAGCAAGCGTTGATATTACTATAACGCGAAATGGCGATAAAATAAGCACGCCTAGACCGGAAATTAGCTATAAAGGCAACAAAGCGATATATACTCTTACGCTATCGCGCATAAGAGCAAACTCGTATGAAATAAATGTAAAAGCTACAATCAAAAAAATAACGGCTGAAGGTAGCTTAAGATTTGATATAAAAGACAAATTAGAGCTAGAAGTTATAAAAAGGATGTTTGAAGGAACAACCGAAGTAACATTGATTGAAGAAGATACCGAAACCG
>DUVY01000227.1 GCA_012840805.1 Clostridiales bacterium
CATAATCTAAATCTTTATTCATTGCTAATGTTTTAATCCTATTTGTTTTTTCAACAAGTCTAGGAACAACATACAACATCTCAAATTCCTCGAATAATTCTGAAAAACTATTACCATAATTTGCATTTTTAAGTTTATACAATTCATGTATTTCATCACATAATTTTTTATGGTTTTCAAAATTAAGATTAAAGTTATCTCCAATCTTATGTTTCATGTTTAATTCACCTGCCTATTTATTGATTTTTCCACTTCAAACCCATCAGGGAACCTCTTTTTAAGCTTATTTATATTATACTCCATGACTTCTTCAGGTGAAGAATTTATAGATGTAGCATAAACATCTAAATGAAATTTAATCTCGGATAATAAGACTTGTACTAAATTACTATCTAAACTATGTCCTTGAAAGAAATGTTTCTTAAAGTGGTCAGATAATAAACCTATACTAATCATTAAACTATTTTTAGCTTTTTTAATATTTAAAAGTTCTAATCCTGTGGTATGGAATAACAAAGCGGTATACCAATAACAGTCTCCTAGCTCGTCTAATTCTCCATCTTCACTTGCTGTTATAAACTCAATAGTTTCACCATATAAACCCAGTAACCCATTTAATATATTATCCTTAAATAACCTATCTTTAACATTGGTTCTCATTGCTAACTTCACATATTCTTTAAAATCCATATTAAATACCTCCTAATATTTTTTCAATTTTCTTATCAGTTTCTTTAGATACTTCCAATAACTCTTTAATCGACTTGGCATCTGATGTTCTAATTTTTAACTCTTTAAATCCTTTTAAAGCAGCTTCTACAGTACCATAATATCCATAAACTGTTTTATAAGTTTCCCCTTTTTTACTTCCATCTTGTATTACTTTGGTTTCCTCAATAATATAATTCATACTATTACTTGTTAAAGTATATTTATCATCGAGTTTAATATTTATCATAATCTCACCTCTTTAGGCATTTGAAATACCCCAACTTGGTGTCCAACTGATTGTGAAATCATATCCATTACATATTTAGCTTGCTCTGGTGTTTCATAATCACCCAATATTAAAATACAATTATCTCTAACCTCTGCTATTCCATAACCATCTTCTGAAAATCCTAACGTTTGACAATAAGCTAATATATTACCATTTTGACTTCTTATCCACATAATTAATCCTCCTTTATAATTGCTTCAATTTCACCTTCAAATATTTCATTCATATAAGAAATGTCTCCCATTTTTCTCACCAGCTCTGGTAGTTTTTTAGTATCTACAACAAACTCAATAACACTACCGTCTTTTCTATGTTGCCTATTGGTTTCATCAGTATGTTTATCATCTTTTATATCAGCAATTATCACCTTAAAACTTTCCCCATTTTCCATATGAACTATTAATTTATCACCTATATTTTCACTATAATAGGTTCCCACAGCTATACAATAGTATTCGTTTACTTTTCTAAGCCCTGTATCAGTCGTGTAACAGTCCTTATTTTGCTGTAATTTATATTGTTCACTAGAAGTATCGGTTATTTTCATATAGTCCATGTATGTCTTTCTAGAGTTATTTTCAGGAACATTTCTACTA
>DUVY01000049.1 GCA_012840805.1 Clostridiales bacterium
CGCTAAAGCCGCAAAATAAATATAATTGTTTTTGGGGAACATAGGCTCCACAAAATCAATTCTACGGCTTTTTAGCAACATATTATAAGAGAGCAAGATACCGCCAAGCCCCAAAAACATAGTCAAAGACCCGGCTATAGGAAACCAAAAACCAAATTTTTTCATACGGGTATTGCCCAAAGACATACACCCGCCGGCGCCCGCTAAGACGACGCCTATAATTATTATAATACTTGAAATCATAAGAAGGATAATCGTCCCTTCGCTTAGCCAACCGTTATCAAAGCCTCTCAAAAATCTTTTGGTCAAATCGTCATAAGAAATTCCTGTCGTGAACAAGGACAAGGATTTGTTAATTCTGTTAGAAATTCGGGCAGGATTAAAAGCCGGGAAAAAAACAACAGCGCAGCTTATAATAATCAAAACCCTAACAATCCACAAACATACCCTAAGAAAAACATCTTTTGTCTGAGTTTTAGACCCAAAATGAGTCTTAGCGCTCGCTAACATTATATATTCCTCCAATAAAAATTTCATTGAAGCCACGGGATAGCCGGGCTATCCCGTGAATACTTCAAAGAAATTCCTAAAAATAAGAAAAATAAGAAAGTCTATAATTTAAGCTCTTTTTCTAGATATCGCAAACGCGACAGCAGCCAACGCTATTAACAACGCGGCAGAGACATTGCTCTTGCAACCTTTGCAGCCTTTATCGTCAGCTTTTACCAAGTTCTCGTAAGCTTCGTTAAGGTTGTTCAACGCCTCGTTTACTTCTGCTTGAGTAGCTTCCTCGTCGTCTAAAACAGCTTTTGCGGCGTTAAGCGCTTCTTCAAACGCCTTGAAAGATTCTTCGGTGTAATCTTCTTTTTTGAGGTCTTTTAGCTCGTCGTATCTTTCTTGCAACGCCGTTTTGTCAGCAGGTCCTTCGTATTGAAGCCCCTCAATAGTGAAAGTGATGACTATGCTGTCCGTGGGCATCGTATAAGGAAACGGCTCTGTGCCTACGGCGCTTTCGTATTCGCTAATCAAAATAATTGAAGCGTAAACTCCGTCTGTGCTTACGAATACATCGTCTATTTCTTGAGTTTTTTCATTGTCAAACTTGACTGTCGCTTTAGTTATTGTTAGATCGCCTCTTTTAAACAGTTTGGAATTGATATCCGTTGATACGGCAAGAATTCTTATGAATGTGTCATCGGCGTCAAATTTCTTGCTGCCAAGTTTTAAGCTTACGGTGTAAGTTCCGTCGCCTCTGATGGCCGCGTCAGTAAATGTTCCGCCATAATCCACAGCATTATTGTCAGCGTCCCAGCCGGTTAGGCGGTTAAAGTATAGACCATCCTCGGCATCTTTGCCATATTGCCCTTCATCCCAACTATTACGGAAAACATATTTCTCTGTTTGAATTTGGAAATAAGCGTTATATGGTAGCTTAAGAGCGCCTTCATAATCAAAGTCATCCGGTGGCTCAACGCGCGAAGAGCCATAGATTAAGGTAAAGACAACCTCAATGGATGTAATTTCTTTATCAAAATCCTCAGCGTCAACTATTATCGGAGTCGCTCCGTCCATAATATTGTCATAGCATCTGAGAGTCATGTCTGTCGTATGATCAAGCTGACCGCTAACCCAATCATTGTATATATTCATACGGGTTTCTATGCCGTTATCCGAGCTTGTGTAGCTGTTAGCCGAATCAAACTCAATCTCTTCGTCGTTAATTTTGATTGACTCAATCTTGATCTTATATCCGCCAAAGGTTTCTTCGCCAGTCTTTATCATAACAGCCATAAACGCCACGCCATTCGCCTCGTTAATTATAGGATTGCCTTCCTCGTCTTCTGACGTATAAGACTCAAATTCTAAGCCTACGGTATAAACGCCTACGCCTGTGACTTCGTCATGTATAGGGGTAATATGTTCGGGCACTTTGGCGTCTTCGGATTCGGGGTCGGCGCCTATGTCATTGCCAAAATATGAATGCGACCAGTCAGCGTCCGCAAACGCGAGATATGCTGTGTCAACTCTTTCGGGCTTGATATACTCAAATGTAACTTCATAAGTATATACTTTTTCAAAATAATCAATATCAACGATGATAGGCGACACATCTTCCACGCTACCAGTATAACTTCTAGCGTCTTCGGGCACCTCGGCAACCCACGAGTTATAGATATTCATTCGGGTCTCTACGCCGTCGTCGGATGACGTATAACCTTTATCAAAATCAATCTCTTCGCCATTGACTTTAATAGAAGTTATATTGATAAAGTATCCAGGGAAAGTTCCTTCGCCTTCACTAATAATTACGGCAGAAAACTGCATTCCCAAAAGATAGCCGTCTTCGTCTTCGCCTTCGTCTTCGCCTTCGTCCTCTCCTTCGCCTTCGTCTTCTCCTTCGCCTTCGCCGTCGCCATCGCCGTCGCCGTCGCCGGGCTCTTCAACCTTTAAATTAGTAAAATCCCAACCTACGGTATATTCGCCTTCGCCATCGCCAAAGATCTCAACTATAGTAGGCTCGGCAAGGTTGTTTTCATCGGTTGTGTCATAGTCTATACCATACCAATTATAATCCCCATCCATAAAAGCCAAATACGCATAGTCGTGGGACTCTTCGCCGGATAGATAAACAAAGTCAACCTCTATGGATTGTAGAATATCGTTATCGCCCTCGGGGTCGGGATCTTCAAAATCTATAGGGTCAACAACTATAGGCGCAAGATCTGTCATTTGTTTATTATAAGTTCTAATGCTAAGGTCGCTCATTGGGTCAACAACGCCTACCCATGCGTTATAAAGATTCATTCGGGTAGTAACTTTTTATCCTTCATACGGGGTATCCGCTCCTTGCGTGTCAGAATTGGTGTAAGGATTTCCAGTAATATCAATAGCTCTGCCGTTGACGCGGATTTCCATAAGCTTAATGCTGTAAGACGGGAAAGTAAATTCGCCTGTCTTTATGCCTATCGCCATAAAGTTAATGCCAACAGCGTCCTTAGTTTCAGGCTCTGCGGGCTCTCCATCTCCGCCTTCGCCTTCGCCTTCTTCAGGTTCTTCAGGTTCGGGCGTATAAGTCTCAAACTCCAATTTAACGGTGTATTTGCCTGTTCCAGTTACTGTAGCGTTGGTTGGCGTAACACCGTCCGGAATAGGTTGGACATAATTCTCATCCGGATAATCAGGGTCATTCCAGCTTATGTCATCGCCCCAATAACCATGCGACCAATCTCCGTCGGCAAACATCAAGCACGCCGTATCAGTAGGCGCTTCGGGATCGTCTGCCAAAACTTTTTTCGCGCTGCCGTTAAATGATATAGGCGATATAGCGAAAGTCGCCATAATCATTGCCAATGCCACAAACAGCGATGCAAACCGCTTGGTTTTCTTTAACATCAATTTCCTCCTTTTATAATAATTTTTTTTAAAAAATTTAAAATAAGCCAAAAATTACACAAGCGTTTTTTATTTTTATTGACGCAATTTTGTTAATTATTGCCAAAAATTGCGCTTTTGTTATCTTTTTGTAATAATTTGAAAGGCAAAAGCCCTCTTTTTATAAGACATAATTGTAAAAAGCTCAAAAAATCATATTTTTCTAGCCTTTTTTTGTGTCTTTTTAAAAAAAACAATACAAAAGCTCCATATTATGTTTACAGTATAAACAGTAAAATGGGATATGTAAATGCCAAAAATTTAAAGGTTGTGCCATATATTGCTATATACATATAAAGCGTATAATTAAAATTTATAAGAAAAAAACAAAAAATCCCTTACGCTTAATAAGGGATTTTTAGCGCTTTTGTTGTTAATCAACCTAATTTTTAAGATAATCTTTCCAAAAAATCTAGGTAGCCAAATTCTTTGATAAGTCTTATGTTACCTTGCAAGTCTTTGGTTACTATGGACGGCAAGCCTATACCGTTAAAGGTGTTGTTTTTGACAATGGTATATAACGCCATATCCTCGAATATAATTTTGTCGCCAATATTTAACGGTTTTTTGAAGTTATAATCCCCGATAATATCGCCCGCTAGACAGGTAGGTCCGCCCAAACGATATTGGTATTGCCCGCCCTCGCCCAAAATTTTGGGCTTGTAAGGAACTTCCAAAACATCGGGCATATGGCAAGCGGCGCTTGTGTCCAAAATCGCAATCTTTTTGCCCCTGTCTATTATGTCCAGCACCGTAGAAATCAAAAATCCCGAGTTAAGCACAACCGCCTCGCCGGGCTCAAGATAAACTTCTAAGTTGTATTTGTCCTTAATATAAGTAATCAGCCTTACAAGGCGGGGTATATCATAATCGTCGCGCGTGATATGATGCCCGCCCCCAAAATTAATCCATTTGATTTTATCAAAATACGCGCCAAACCGTCTCTCCGCCTCGGCAAGAGTAACCTCAAGCGCGTCCGAGTTTTGTTCGCACAGCGTGTGAAAATGAAGCCCGCTTATGCCCTCAATCTTGTCCAAGTTTTGAAAAAACTCGCCGCTGGTTACGCCCAGCCTTGAAAAAGGCGCGCAAGGGTCATAAAGCGGCGTATCTTGAGTGGAAATCTCGGGGTTAATGCGCAGGGCTATTTGGGCGTTGTGTTTTCGCGCCCTTTCTTTAAACTTGACCAATTGCCCTATTGAATTAAACACTATAAAGCCGCAAATTTTGGCTATCTCGTCAAACTCATCGTCTTTGTAGGCGGGCGAAAAGATATGGTTTTCTTTGCCCATTTTTTCATAGCCTAATTTGGCTTCGTATAATCCGCTTGAGGTAACGCCGTCTAAATATTGGGCAATCAGCGGGTAAAAATAAAAAGACGAAAATGCTTTTTGGGCAAGCAAAATCTTGCAGCCTGTTTTTTGCTTGACAGATCGCAAGACTTGCAAGTTTTTCAAAATCAGGCTTTCGTCTATTATATAATACGGTGTTTTGATATCCGCGATATAATCCATTTAATCTACCAATACGGGATCAAAATTTTCTTTCCAAGGCAAGCCCCATTTGTTTAGCGCGTCCATAAAAGGATCAGGGTCAAGCTGTTCCATATTAAACACGCCCTCGCCTTTCCAAATACCTTTTAGAATAAGCATAGCGCCTATCATCGCGGGCACGCCCGTAGTGTAAGAAACGGCTTGCGAGCCTACCTCTTGGTAACATTCTTGATGGTCGCAAATATTATACAAATAATATGTCTTAGGCTTACCGTCTTTGATGCCTTTGAAGATGCAGCCTATATTGGTCTTGCCTTTGGTGCGCGGCCCCAAACTAGACGGGTCGGGCAATACGGCTTTTAGAAATTGAAGCGGAATGATTTCTTGTCCTTGGAATTTGATGGGCGTTATTGAAGTCATTCCCACATTTTCAAGACACTTTAAGTGCGTCAAATAACTTTGACCAAATGTCATAAAAAATCTTATTCTTTTTACGCCCTTAATATATTTTGCCAAACTCTCTAATTCCTCGTGATACAACAAATACATATCCTTTTTGCCTACGCCCTCAAAGTCATACTCCCTTTTGATTGCCATAGGCTCGGTTTCTATCCATTTGCCGTTTTCCCAATAGCGACCTTTGGCGCTTACCTCGCGTATATTTATCTCAGGGTTAAAATTGGTCGCGAAAGGATAGCCATGATCGCCGCCGTTGCAATCTAATATGTCTATTTCGTGGATTTCGTCAAAATGGTGTTTTTGGGCATACGCCGCGAACACGCTGGTAACGCCCGGGTCAAAACCGCTGCCCAATAGCGCCATAATGCCGGCTTGTTTATATCTATCATGATACGCCCATTGCTCTTTGTATTCAAACTTCGCCGTGTCGGGATGCTCGTAATTAGCCGTGTCAAGATAATGGGTCTTAGTGCGCAAACACGCTTCCATTATCGTCAAATTTTGATAAGGCAACGCCAAATGCATAACTATCTGGGGCTTATGCTTGTTAATCAAAGCCACAAGCTCGTCCAATCTATCGGCGTCAACCTGTTCGGTATAAATCTTGGTCTTGCTATCTTTAAGCTTATCAGCCAAAACGTCGCATTTGGACTTTGTTCTGCTAGCGATCACAAGCTCCCTAAACACCTTGCTGTTTTGGCAGCATTTGTGAACAGCGACAGACGCTACGCCACCGCATCCGATTATCATCGCTTTCATTTTTTTCTCTCCTTTGTTTATATTGATAATAGCAATTCCCTTAAGAATTTACAAGCAAGCGCGATTGAGACCCCGCTTGCGTCATAAGGGGGGCATAATTCGGTTATATCGCAGCCGACCACGTTCAGCTTGCCTAAGGTCGCCGCCGCTTGCCGAAGTTCCTCAAAGCTGACCCCGCCCGCCTCGGGCGTGCCTGTCGCGGCAAACTCCGACGGGTCCAAGCAATCAAGGTCAAAAGTAAGATAAACGGGCTTGTCGCCTATTATATTAACCGCTTGTTCCAAATCTTTTATGACAAATTTGGTCAAGTATGTATTGTCTTGGGCGTATTCAAATTCGGATTTTTCGCCCGAACGGACGCCGTATTGAAAAATTTTTTTAGGCCCCAAAACTTCGCACACCCTTCTTATAACCGTGCTGTGCGATAGCTTTTCGCCCAAATACTCGTCCCTTAAATCAGCGTGCGCGTCAAAGTCAATCACATACAAGTCATCGTATTTTCGCTTTATAGCTTTGACCGCCGCCAAAGTCACAAGATGCTCTCCGCCTATCATTACGGGTATTTTGCCGTCTGACAAAATTTTATGCGTAAATTCTTGTATTTGGTCCAGCGCTTTTTGGGCGCTGCCAAAAGGCAAGTCCAAATCCCCCGCGTCAAAAACATTGATATCTTCTAAGTCTTTATTAAGATACGGACTATATGTCTCTATGCCGTAGCTTTCCTCTCGCATTCTTTTGGGCGCAAAACGCGCGCCGGGTCGATAAGTGGTCGTTCCGTCAAAAGGCGCCCCAAACAACACCATTCTTGCAGATTGGTAATCGCTTTCGCAGCCTATAAAACAATTTTTTTTACTCAACATGTTCCAAAAGCTCCGTTACATAGTTGGGCAGATAAAAAGCGCCTTTGTGAAGGTTTGTATTATAGTATTTTGTTTTTATGTTAAGAGTATTCCAATAATCTTCCTTGAGATCTTTTAGCGGATGATAGGTTTTGGACGCGAACCCAAACAACCAATGCCCCGACGGATAAATAGGAATATGCGCCTGATAAACTCGGCAAATATCAAATGTCTTATATATATTTTTGTGGACCTTTTGCATAGCAAGCGCGTCGGGCTCATAAAACGGACTTTCGTGCTGATTGACCATTATGCCGTTTTCTTTGAGCGCTTTATAGCAGTTGCCGTAAAACTCTTTGGTAAAAAGCGGCTCGGCGGGACCGTATGGGTCGGGCGAGTCCACTATTATAAGGTCGTATTTGTCTTCGCATTTGCGCACAAACTTCAACCCATCCGAGATAATTATGTTTACTCTTGAGTCGCTTAGCTTATAGCTGGATTTGGGCAAAAACTTTTTTGCCGCGTAAATAAGCATTTGGTCAATTTCCACCAAATCAATCTGCTCAATGTTAGAATAATGGCATAGCTCGCGCACAACGCCGCCATCGCCGGCGCCTATTACCAATACCGACTTAATGTTAGGATGAACCGCCAAAGCCGGATGCACAATCATCTCGTGATAAACAAACTCGTCCTTTTCGGAAAACATCACAGACCCGTCTAGCACCAAACATCGCCCAAAATCTATGCTCTCAAAAACATCAATGCGCTGATGCTCGGTCCTTTCACTAAAAAGCTGTTTGTCAATCTTGATTGAAAACCGCACATTTTTGGTGTGCCTTTCGCTAAACCATAATTCCATTCTTACTCCTTTGTCACATTGATATAATCAACATTTATATCCATTGTGCCAGTCAAAAAACATCCTTTGGCTTTTGAGTATTTGATATACTCTATAATCTGTTTTGTAACCAATTCGCCCGGCGACAAAATAGGTATTCCCGGCGGATAACTCATTACAAACTCCGCGCTGACGCAACCCTCGCATTTTTCCAGCGGCAACATTGTTTTTTCGGAATAAAACGCCGCCTGAGGCGTCATTATCACGTGCGGGTTGATATATTCTTGCTCCAGCATTCCTAATTTGCTCTTTTTATAAAGCCTTCTAATCTCCGCCAAAGCGCCGACTAATCTTTCAATATCTCGGTCTCTGTCGCCTACCGAGATGTAAGCCAAAAAGTTGCCAAGATCCCCAAACTCGACCTGAATGTCATACTCGTCTCGCAAAATATCATAAACCTCTATTCCGGCAAGTCCTATATTAAGAGTGTTGACCGAAAGTTTGGTAATATCAAAATCATATATGGTATCGCCGTTGACAAGCTCTTTTGAGTAAGCGTAATAATCGCCTATATGATTAATTTCTTCTCGGGCATACTCAGCCTGCTCAATAACGCGCGCAAAAATGCTCTCGCCGTGCAAAGCGAGATTGCGCCTTGACAAATCAAGGCTGCTCATTAATATATATGAAGCGCTCGTAG
>DUVY01000206.1 GCA_012840805.1 Clostridiales bacterium
ATCTCTCCCTTTCTTTTATTTTTTGCCGGGATTTACGGTTCCCGGCGGACCGGTCATTCAGCCGGATCATTCCCTGATGAGGGAGTAGTCATATTTCATTTCGGCTTCTAATGTTTCTGCTAATTCACGTTCACCCCTGGCGTACAAGTCGGAAGAAACATTAGCGACATAGCGACCTATGATATTTTCTCTCCCCAAAACTTTTTCCAGGCGTTTTTGTGTTCCATAAGTTAATCTGGAAAAGAAACGATGCTCATTAATATATAGGGATTTTGTGGACATAATGTTCCTCCTTCCGGTTCTTTTTTTTGTGCCGGGATTGCGGCTCCCGGCTAGGCTTGTTCCGTGGAAAGTTCTTTCGCGACTGCCTCTAGATCATGCAGCGCTTCTCGCACAAAACGTTTTGTAAAACCTTCGCTTGCGCGGTCTTGGGTAAAAAATTCATCTTGCGTCAAAAGATACTTTGCTAAGGCGGTTACGCGTTCTAGGTGATCGCCCATAGTGTTAAGCTCGACATAGTCAAAAGTTTTTTCCATTGTGCTCTCCTTTCTCCGGCCTTGTGACCGGATTTTATGCCGGGATTACGGTTCCCGGCGACTTAAAGTTTCTTCAGTCTTTCCACATAAGCAGCTACCATGTGAGCGGGCGCTTCAAAACGCCCGTGTCGCCTTTGCGTGTCGCTAGCAATGACGTTTCCAACGTGCGCCCGGTACAAATCACCAGAAGCGCTCAGATAATATTCGTAGTTCCCAATAAAGGCTATATGGCCTTTGCTTTTTTCCATCTTTAAACCTCCTTTTCATTTTGGCCGGGATTACGGCTCCCGGCGGGCCTTTGGTAGTTTAAGCGTAACTGTTTTTCCCAGTTCCGAACTTTTCAGCTAATTCCAATATTTCTTTGGGAGTATTTGGGCCAGTAGTAATGTCAAAACTCATTGTTTCTCTGTCCAAATTGCACATTCTCCATTGTAATTCTTTTTTGAGTTCTGGATTTGCAAACAGTTTCATGGCTGCCACTTTAAATTCATTGGCTTTACTTCCGTCAATGTGGTAAGCTGCATAATTTTTTTTCATTTTCATTCTCCTTTCCTCCTCCCATGCTTGCCGGAGGGCTAAAGACATTCTCGCTCTGTAATCTCCCTCCAAATTTCTGGCGATTTCGTGCGCTCTTTTCATTAGGTTTCTTTTCATTTTTTAGCACCTCCGTTTTCTTGATCCTATTGTACCACGGTACCTAGGTACTTGTCAAGAGTTTTTTAAAATAAATTTAATGGATCTACCTGCGCTTTTTATTTGTTAACAATCTTGTAACATTTGACTCCCAAAAACTCCTAGCATATTACCCTACCCCTGTCCAAAAAGTCGCTTAAAACGGCTCCTGTGGCTTTTGACCAGGTAAAGGGCATAAATTTTCCTTAATAACTATGGCTACTTTCGCTAATTCCTCGAATTCCTCATAATCCTCCGGCGTCATCAAGTGCTTGTAGATTATCGGGGTTGCCTTTTGCGGATTTTCATTCAGCCAATCGACAAAACGAGTCAACGCTTGTTCTACAGTCAGCTTCCGCGCCAAGACTCTTTTCATCAATTGGTCGAATTGATCTCTGGTCATTTTCATCACCTCCACTATATTAATGACGCGAAGGGCAAAAATCCGTCGTTTTGGGCATAAAAAAAGGCCCCGAGCGTTTCCGCGAGGATACGCCGGGGCCGCATTTGCTTAGAGGGAAAATGGCGATGCCGTCAGGCTTGGCCGTTTTCCTGCCGCAAATATAAAACCCGTCTTTAC
>DUVY01000050.1 GCA_012840805.1 Clostridiales bacterium
ACAAAGGTAAGCGGAAAAGCGGGATTTGGCGGCATAAAGTTGCTTAATGTTATAGTAAGGTCGTCAAGCTGGGATTGAAAAATACAGGCGTCAAAAACCTTTTTTACTTGAATGCAAACCTTTTCGCACAATCCGTGCAATGGGCTTCCCGATATGATGCCGGGCAAAAAATCGCCTCTATTACAATTAAAAAATGACATATTAATCCTCCGTAAATAAATGGGCTATAAGATAAATATATTCACGGTATCTTAAAGTTATTGATATAAAATAAAAAATCTCTTCTTTAAAAACGAAGAGATTTTTTGAAAAGAATTTAAATTTTATTCTCCAAAATAAATTACCCGCCTACACGATTCGCACTCTATTATGCCCTTTTCTCTTAGCTTTTGAACCGCCGCTATTGACTGCTGCATCATGCACCCGCCGCATCGGTTGCCGTCAACAGCTTTTACAAACGCCGGCAAAACTTTGTCTTTTCTTAAAGATTGGTATTTGGCGAATAATTCTTTGTCTATTCCTTTGGCGAGTTCGGCCAACTTGGCTTTGTATTCTTCAATTTTAGGACCCACTTCTTTTTTCAAAGCGTCAAATCTTTTTTTTGCCTCGTTAAACACGTTTCTCATATTGGCGCCTTCTTTGCGCGCCTGTTCGTTTTTTCTGATTGTTTCGTCTATGTTTTTGGGGAATTTGTTAAGTTCTTTTTCTAGCGTGTTAAGGTTAGATTGAATTTTTTTGATTTGCTCGTCCACTTTTTCTAAGCCTTGGTCGCTCAAATCTTTTTCTAAGATTTTTTCCAACTCGTCAATTTTTGAGGAAATACTATTAATATAAATCTCAAGTTTTTTATAATTATCATACAAAACGCCCGCGGCTTTTTGGGTGCGTTTTGCCAAATTGCCTAAACTCAAAAATTTTTCCTTAGCCTTTTCGGCTATGGCATAGTCTTTGCTTTTTTCTATCTTTAACTCTAAGCGCCTAAGCGCCAGATCTTGCTCTTGATAAGCTAATATTTTTTCCAAATTCATTACAGCCTCCCGTTAATACTTTCTCTAAGTCTTAATATCTTTTCTAAATCTTTTTTTATAAGCTCTCTTTGCTGGCTTTTGGCTTTTTTGAAAGCTTGTGTCAATAGATTTATTTTTTTGTCCAAATATAATAAAAAATCTTTTGAGGGATTTTTTAAATTGCTTATACCCCATTCCAACTCGGGCTCTTTTAGTTTTTGAGCGCCTTTTATAGCTTCTATAATATCATAAAACTTCGTATTGTCCAATACAATAAAATCATTGACAATCTTATATCCAAATTCGTTGAGTTTTTCGCGTAAAAAAGGCGTATTTTGTTGCGGCGATAAAATGTAATGGTTAATTAGTTTTTGGTCTTGTTTTATGATTTTAATAATCTCTCTACCGCCCATGCCGGCAATTATCGCCAAATCAATCTTTTCGCCATAGTCAATAAGCGGTTTTAATCCATCGCCGCAAAGAGTAATAACTTTATTTTCAATTTGCTTTTTTTGCGCTAGTTTTTGGGTTTTTCGCAAGGACAAAGGGCTTATATCCGTCGCCAAAACCTTATTACAAAGTCGGTTAATTATCAAATAAACCGATAATTTCCCATGGTCGCAGCCGATGTCAGCGATAGTGTCGTAAAATGTAATAATATCGGCTATTGATTGAAGCCTTTTGGATAATTTCATCCGTTTAGGTCTTTTAGACGCTTTTGGCTTTTGGATATGTTGCGAAGTTTTCTAAGCGCTTTTGCCTCTATCTGTCTTATGCGTTCTCTCGTTACATTAAAGACCTTGCCCACTTCTTCCAGCGTGCGAGGATGTCCGTCGTAGATACCGTATCTAAGCCTTAACACTTGCTGCTCTCTAGCCGTAAGGGCTTCTAGTTCTTTTCGGACTCTGTCGCGCGCGTCCAAAATCTCCGCCATCTCAGAAGGCGAGATAGCGTTTTCGTCGGGAACAAAATCGCCCAAATGACTGTCTTCTTCCTCGCCAATAGGCGTCTCCAGCGATACGGGGTCTTGCGCGATTTTTTGGATTTCTCTGACTTTTTCTACCGTAATGCCCATTTCTTCGGCTATCTCTTCGGGCGTGGGTTCCCTGCCCAAAGATTGCAAAAGCTGTCTTGAAACTCGTATTAATTTGTTTATGGTCTCCACCATATGTACGGGAATCCTTATGGTGCGCGCTTGGTCGGCGATAGCTCGTGTTATCGCCTGTCTTATCCACCATGTCGCGTAAGTTGAAAACCTAAAACCTTTGGTGTGGTCAAATTTTTCTACCGCTTTTAAAAGCCCCAAATTACCCTCTTGAATCAAGTCCAAAAACTGCATTCCCCTGCCTACGTATCTTTTGGCAATGCTAACTACCAATCTCAAATTGGCTTCGCATAGTTTGTTTTTGGCTTCCTCGTCGCCTTGCGTCATCCTTTCTGCAAGGTAAATCTCTTCTTCGGCAGTCAAAAGCGGCACCTTGCCGATATCTTTGAGATACATTTTGACAGGGTCTTCGACGCTTACATCCCGCATCAGCTTGTCAATGTCTTCTTCTTCTTTGTCAACCTGGCTTATGTTTTTTAGGACCTGAACGCCCTCTTCCTCAATTATGCGAAAAATCTCGTCCATGACCGTGGCGCTTGCTTCCAACTCGGTTATAAATCTCGCGGCAATTTCGTCATAGGTCAAAAAACCTTTGCTTTTGCCCAAAGCGACCAAACGGTCAATTTCTTGGCGCTGTTTTTCGGTGATTTTTTCTTCCATCAAATATTTTTACTCCTTATTCTTTGTTTATTTCGTCCTTTAATGCTTTAAAATGGTTTATCTTCTCTAGTAATTCAGTCATTCTTCCTTTTAGCGTTTCCTTTTTTTCAATATCTTGTTCATTTTCTGCATCTTGGTAAGCCGCATATTCGTCGCTAACTTTAGCCAAATCCTTTTGCAATATCTCAATCATTAATTGCACATAATACCCTTCGTAATATTTTTTTTGGATTTCAGGGTCGGAAGAATCATTTTGCGCGTAATCTAATATTTCGCCTAGTTCCTTATGTTCGCTCTCGTCAAATTCCAAAAATATTTTTCTTATATCTTTTTCGCCTAAAGCGTAGTTTAAGATTTTTTTATGCAAATCATTTAAGGGCAACCTTTCAAAAGGAAAGTCATAACGCGCGTAATCTTTCTTATTTATGATTGCCCACAAAAGATATTTTATAGCTTTTGTATGTAAATTATCCTTTTTTTCTTCAACTAACGCGGGCTGAACTCCTTCTATATTCATAGAAATTTGCGCTTTTAACGACTCAAAGGTAAAGCCCGTGATTTTTTGAATCATTCTCAAAGCTGCTTCTATGGATACATAGTCTTTTTGTGCGGACGCGAGCTTGCACGCCGCTATTGCGTATTTTGATCTGCCGTCTTGAATATTTAAGTCGTAATCTTTTTTTAATACTTCTAGTTTATATCTCATAAGCGGCATCGCTTTTTTGAGATAATTATCTTTGAACGCTTGAGCGCCTTCGTTTTTGATTACATCGTCGGGATCAAGCCCCTCGGGCAAAACAATGACTTTGACTTCTAAGCCGTTTTCTTCTAATATATCAAGCCCGCGCAGCGCAGCTTTTTCGCCCGCAGCGTCGCCGTCGTAACATATATAAACCAAAGGCGCGTATCTTTTCAAAGTTTTTGCCTGTTCGTTAGTAAGGCTTGTCCCCATTGAAGCGACCGCGGTATTAAATCCGGCCATTTGCAAGGCTATTACATCCATATAACCTTCGCACAAAATTGTATAATTAATATGCGCTTTTTGTTTGGCTTTTTTTAGCTCGTTGATCGCGTAAATCGTTTTGGATTTGTCAAATACCAAAGTCGCCGAAGTGTTGCGGTATTTTGCAAAATCTGTCTGCTGCAAACTTCTCCCGCCAAAACCTATAACCTCGTTAAAGTTATTGATTATAGGAATTATCAATCTACCGCCAAACACATCGTAATATCCACCTTCGTTTTTGCCGCAAAGCCCCGCCATTACTAAATCATCGCCGCTGTATCCTTGACCAATAAGGTGTTTGACCAATTGGTTATAGTCCGGGCTGTATCCTAGTCCAAACCTTTTTATCGCGCTGTCGTCAATCCCTCTTTTATGCAAATATTCCAAAGCGCCTTTGCCCTCGCCGCCGAGTAGTTTTTGGTGATAAAACAAAGCCGCAAAACGATTAAGCGCCAATATCGTATCTCGTTTTTGTTTGAGTTCTTTGGTTTTATCGTCCAGTCTGTATGAGGGCAGCTCTAGCTTCACTTCGTCCGCCAGTCTTTTTACAGCTTCTATAAAATCTATATTCTCAATCTTTTGCACAAATTTTATGACATCGCCGCTTTCGCCGCATCCAAAGCAATGATAAAATTGGCTGTCTTCGTTTATGGCGAATGACGGCTCTTTTTCGTGATGAAAGGGACAACGCGCCCAATAATTGCGACCTTTTTTGGTAACAGGCGCGTATCGGGATATTACAGTCACAATATTATGACTGTCTAAAAGCTTGTCCAACCAATCTCTGTCAAATCCTGCCAATTTTATCTCCAAAAAAATAACGCTTATGATAATTTATGCTTCAATTATATATTTCGACAATATTTATGTAAATCCTTTTTTATTTTAAGATTTTTTTTAAATAAATATATAAAAATAATTTTAAAAATAGGTATTGAATTACATCTATAAGTGTGGTATAATATCATTACACCAAAGAAAATCAATCGTTATGACTTGAAATTTAACGATTGATTGGGAGAAAAGCTATGGTTTCAAAAAAAGACCTGGTCTTGTCAGTTATTGGCTTAATTCTCCTGTTTGTTGTCGCGGCTTGCACCTTTACTGTTTTTATTCTATAAAGATTTTATCTACTAATGAAAAATATTTGCGATTATATATCGCGAGTATTTGAAAAGCAAAGGATAGCTTCCAACTAGATTGACGCGTTATACAGAGCGAAAAAACCTTCCTGCTTTATTGGGAAGGTTTTTTCGTTTTTAATACTCCCAACCCTTAGGAACAAAAATGCTATTAAAGACATGGATAGAATACCTATCCGTCATACTGGCTATATAATCGCACACTTTTTGACTATCGTCGGCTTCAAGCTGGGCATAACCTTTGGGCAGTCGGTCAATGTCTTCCAAAAAATACTCAAAAAGCATTTTTAGCATCCTAACAGCCTTATGCTCTTCTTCTTTGGGCTTGCTGCCATCATAAACTCGCTTAAATAAAAAATCTCTCAAGCGCTCGCTTGCTTGAGTAAATTCGTCGTCCATTTTTACATAAGGTTTGTTCAGGCTGGTTTTGATAATATTGCTTATCATGTTATTAATACGGTCGTGAACATTTTTGCCCAAAACATCGGTAACATCGCGCGGAAGGTCGTCTTCGCTTAGGACATTAGCGCGTATGGCGTCGTCAATGTCATGGTTAATATACGCTATTCGGTCAGCCAAAGCGACCGTCACGCCTTCCAAAGTGCAAGGCTTAGCGCCCAAACGATGATTTAGTATGCCGTCTTTTACCTCGTGCGTTAGATTCATCCCTTGAAAATTATTTTCCAAAAACTCAACGACTCTTAGGCTTTGGACATTGTGCTGAAAATCAATATAATCATTTAGCGCGCGCTCGCCCGCATGGCCAAAAGGCGTGTGCCCCAAATCATGCCCAAGCGATATAGCCTCGGTTAAGTCTTCGTTAAGCCTTAACGCTCTTGAGATGCTTCGGGCGATTTGGGTTACTTCCAATGTGTGAGTTAGCCGAGTGCGGTAATGGTCGCCTTCGGGGGATAAAAATACTTGAGTCTTGTGTTTTAGTCGCCTGAAAGATTTACAATGAATAATCCTATCCCTATCCCGCATAAACTCCGTGCGGTGCTTTGACGGCTCTTGCGGTTTGGAACGTCCCTTAGTGTCTTTGGACTTAAACGCGTAAGGGCTCAAAAATTTTTCTTCTATTTCGTATCGTATTAATTTTGCGTCCATAATTTGCTTTTTTATTATACATCAATAAAAAAATTATGTAAAACATTAAATAAAATCGTTTATTTATTATTTACAATTTGTTTAATCTGTATTGAATTAAACAATAAAATGTGATATAATTTTTATTACACAAAAGTTATATATGCCAAACTTAAGAAAAAGAGGTGAATATGGATTTTTGCCCGATGTGCCATAATGAAGTCGCCATTGAAGATTCCTCGTATAGCGGTCACAAAAGAACTAATTGCCCAGTATGCGGCGAGTATTATTTCGCGCAACACTTTTTTGATAACGCCAAAATTACTGTGTGCGCTTATATCTATAACGCGATTAAAAATAACGATATCATACCTATTTTTACCGATCAAGTCAAGTTGTCTGAGCCGATAGATTCCAATATGGCGCTTGTCACGCCCGATATATTATTGGGTTATTTCCCAAAAAACTTAAGCGAACTTATTGACCAAACGGTTTTAAATATAGCTTTTTATATCAAAACTATCGGCGCCAAAATTAATTATATTTATCTTACCAATATAAGCGACCGCCAATACGCCCGAAAAAGCGCATTGCTTAAGACTTTGTTTTGCGTCTATGATAATAATCTTGACCAAGTGTCTATATTATTAAAACACTTGGAAAAGCTGGGTTATATTGAGCCTTTGGCAAGAGGCGTCTTTAGCCTGACACTTTCTTTTCAAGGCTGGATGAGAGTGGAAAAATTACAAAACAATACCCGCGCGTTAAATCAAGCGTATTTAATAGCAAGCTCCAAAGACAGTATGAAAGAATGCAGAAATAAAATGAAAAAAGCTATGACTGATTTGGGCTTTTTAGCTAAATTTTCGGACGAAACATTTTATGCAAAACCCGTAACGCGCGAAATCTTTTATGAGCTAAGGCGAAGCAAAATCGTGATTGCCGACCTTACATATTATAAGCCTCATGTTTATTATGAGACTGGTTACGCCGAGGCGTTAAAAAAGCCCGTGATTTATACCTGCAAAAACGGTTATTATGTCAAACGGCAATTTGATATAATTCACAATAACACAATCAAATGGGAAACAACTAATCAATTATATAAGGCTTTGATTAACAGAGTTTCGGCAACGCTTAGTTTGTGATTGTCTAATTAATCAAAAACTAAAGAAAAAAATTCAAACCGTCAAAAATATGACGGTAGATTACATCCATTATATTATTTTTATAATCATTTTGTTTGATTGCTGTTTTAAATAAATATAAAAATCCCTTTCAAGCTATCTAAAAGGGATTTATTTTATTATTAAATTATATAAAAGTCTGTATTATACGGGATGAACGGGCGTTTTTGAGGAATAGATGTCCGTATCAACCTTATACTTAGCTGCCTGGCGGTTTTTAAAATACTTGGCGGCTAGTTGAGGGAATAACGCGTAAGTCAATATATCTTCTTCTTTTTCAATATATTCGGCGCATTGTTCCTTATATTTTTCTAGTTCGGGCGCGATATCGTCGGCGGGTCTATGGTCTATGACTTTTTGGTCGCCGACAACTTTTTTCACGACCTCTTGATTAGGCGTCATTGGCAATTTGCCATAAGCGCCCGAGAGCATGTCCTTGGATTCTTTGGTTACCATTTTGTATCTTTCGCCCGATAAAACATTTAAGACAGCTTGCGTGCCTACTATTTGGCTGGACGGTGTTACCAAAGGCGGATAACCAAAATCCGCTCTCACGCGCGGAACTTCCGCCAAGACTTCGTCTAATTTTTCTAAAGCGCCTTGCTGTTTTAATTGGCTGATAAGGTTGGACAGCATTCCGCCTGGCACTTGATAGATAAGCGCCTTTATATCCACCGACAAAACATTGGGGCTGATTGCGCCCTTTTTCTTGAGTTTGTCGGCTACCTTGCGAAAATATTCGGCGGCTTGATTTAGAAGTTCCAAATTAAGTCCCGTATCGTATTGAGTGCCTTTGAGAGTAGCCACCAAAGGCTCGGTCGCGGGTTGGGAAGTTCCGTTGCCAAACGGCGATAACGCGGTATCCACTATATCGCAGCCGGCTTCTATCGCCTTGAGATATATCATATCGCCCGTGCCCGCTGTGTTATGCGTATGCACATGGATAGGGACTTCTATCTTGTCTTTGAGCGCTTTTACAAGCTCGTAAGCCTCGTAAGGCAAAAGCAGGTTTGCCATATCTTTGATACAAATAATATCCGCGCCCATGTTTTCGTATTCTTTGGCTAGTTTTACAAAGTAATCTCTTGTATGAACTTCGCTTACGGTGTATGATATCGCGGCTTCCACTATTCCGCCCGCTTTCTTTGTGGCTTCCAAAGCCCTTTTTATGTTGCGAGGGTCGTTGAGCGCGTCAAAAATCCTTATAATATCTATTCCGTTTTTAATTGATAATTCGCAAAACTTATCCACAACATCGTCAGCGTAATGCTTGTATCCCAAAAGGTTTTGACCCCTTAAAAGCATTTGAAGTTTGGTGTTGGGCAAAGCTTCCCTTAATTTTCGCAATCTTTCCCAAGGGTCTTCGTTTAAAAACCTAAGGCAAGAATCAAAAGTCGCCCCTCCCCATATTTCCAAAGCGTAATAGCCTATTTTGTCAAGAAGGGGCGCGATGGGCAGCATATCGTCAATAGACATTCGCGTTGCCGCCTGCGATTGATGCGCGTCGCGTAATATTGTATCCATAATTTTTATTTTTTTAGCCATTTGTAATACTCCTATCTAGTCTAGAAAACTCTTAAGTTATTATCGCCAAAAGATCGCCTGTTTGCACGGTAGCGCCTTGGACGACCTTCAAATTAACCACTCCGTCCGCGGGAGAGAAAATATCGTTTTCAAGCTTCATAGCTTCCAAAACCACTATAACATCGCCCTTTTTTACTGTCGCTCCGTCTTTTACCGGAATTTTTAGAATTGTTCCGGGCATAGGCGCGTTAAGACGCGCGCCCTTGTCCGATATATTTTGAGGCGTTCTCGCCTTTACAGGCTCGGGATTTGGATTAGGGATTGCGGTAATTGAAGATGTTGAAACGGGGTTAGCTACATTTAGCTCTTCTACCGCTACTTCATATGTGTTTCCATTTACGGTTATCTTAAATCGACGCATTGTTATCTCCTATTGACTTTTTTTTATGCTTTTAACTTTAAACAACGGAACAACTCCATCATTATCTTCATAAAACATAGATATCGCGGCGATAATTGCCGCCCAAAGTTCTTCGCTTTTTGTGTTTTTTTCGTTAACTAAGTTCATGTTCAAAATCTCTCCGTCATGCCAAGCGCGGCTATAAGATAGCTTCTTGTCAAAGCCGGCTCAATGATTTCGTCTATATATCCTTTGCGCGCGGCGAAAAAGGCATCAGTTTTTTGGTCGCGATATTGTTGGATTATCTTCTCAAATTCTTGACTGTCTTTATCCTCAAGCCGCGTCAAATTGGATTTTTTGAGCTCTTCTCTTTTTTCCAAGACCGCAAGGCTCTCCACAGGCAAAGCCGATATATCGGCGTTTGCCCACGCCAATTTATAATCATAGCCTATGCCGTTGGAAGCGAAGGCGGTATATCCAAAGCCCGAAGCCTCGCCCACAATAATAGAAATCAATGTCCCGCCAAAATTGGCATACGCCGAGATAACGCTCGCGGCGTCGTCCAAAATGCCGCTGTGCTCGGCTTGCAAATCAGCCTGCAGACCCAAAGAGTTGACAAAATTAATAACGGGAATATTAAGCCCGTCAAAAACTCTTACATATTTGGCGATCTTTTTTAGCGCGAGCGGGTCTAGATACTTGTTAACTTTGTGATTATGCGCGATTACGCCTACCGTTACGCCGTCTAACAGCGCTAGACCGCAAACGGCGTTAGGCGCGCAATCCGCGCCGCATTCTATAAACGAATCTTTGTCAAACACTTCTTTGATTATGGTATGTATATCGTCGGTTTTGTTTAAAATGCTTGAGGTTCTATTAAGGTCGTCTTTAGCTTCGGCGTCATTATAAATGTAAGTTATAAGTTTTTTGATTTGTTGGGCGATTTGGTCTTTTGTTCCGATAAAATCCACTAGCCCGTTTTGGAAACATACTTTGGCTCCGCCGATTACCTTTTCTTTTACGCTCGCGGTTTGGGAGGCCGCCAAAATTTTGGGGCTAGTAGATACCATTACCGCGTCTTGTTCCATTAAAACAAAATCCGCGATGCCCGCCAAAGCGGAAATCATGCCATAGCTTGCCGATTTTACCGCCATTATATGCGGAACTCTTAGTCTGCTTGCCGCGCCCAAAATCTCGGCATAACTTTCCAAAACATCCGAGCCTTCCTCTATCCGCGCGCCCATAGTGTCAATAATAGATATCAAAGGAACATCAAAATCAGACGCTCTTTCTATACACTTTACTATTTTTTGCGCATGTAGTTTGCCTATGCCGCCTTTAAACACATCTATATTTTGGCAAAAAATGCATACTTCGTTATCCAAAATTCTGCCAAAGCCGCTTATCACGCCTTCGCCGTGAGGGTCGCCTTCCGCGGCGTCTTGACAAACAAATGTGTCCATCTCTACAAAGCTCATATCATCCAAAATAGATTTTATAAAGCTTCGGGGATTTTGGCTTGCGTTTTCAAGGTCCAATCTTCTCGCTTTTTGCGCTTTAATTCTGTCCATTTTTTCTCCTAAAATTTGCTTTTGTCAAAAAACCAAATACCTCGTCAGTTTATTATTATATAGGTTTATGTCAAATAAATCAAGCTAAATTATATACTAAAAACAAATAAAAAATACCCGCATAACTAGTCGGCAATTGCAAGACCAAAACGCAGGTAAATGTTTTATTATTTTTTTTATTTTTTTACCTTTAGCCTTTTAGCTCGTTTAGATGAGCTATTTCTCTTTTGTTAAGCGTTCTAAACTTGCCTCGCGCCAATCCCCCTAATCTTATTTTGCCTACGCTTATCCGCTTTAAAAATTGAGTTTCTTTGCCTATGCTCTCTAGCATTTTTCTGACTTGCCTGTTTCGTCCCTCGTGAATAGTAATTTCCAATCTAGTGGATTTTTCGTCCATTCTCAATATATTAACTTTGCAAGGCGCTGTTTTGGCGCCGTCAATTACGACGCCCGAACGAAGCTTGTTAACTTCTTCTGAAGTTATTGTTCCCTTAATTCTCGCGATATATGTTTTTTCAATTTTGTAACTTGGATGGGTCAAAATATTGGCAAGCTCGCCATCGTCGGTAAACAATAGCAACCCTTCGGTATTGTAATCAAGCCTGCCCACAGGATAAACTCGTCGATCATCGGGGACTTTGATCAAATCCATTACAGTTGGTCTATTATGCTCGTCGTCGGTCGTGGTTATATATCCTTTGGGTTTGTGAAGCATTAAATAGATAAAATCTTCTTTAAAATGGACGGGCTTGCCGTCTACCAAAACAATATCTTTTTTGGGGTCTATATCGGTCGCCAAATTATGAACAACGCGGTCGTTGATTTTGACTCTTTTTTGTAAAATTAATTGCTCGCTCTTTCGCCTTGAGGCTATTCCGCATAACGCCAAAAATTTGTTGATTCTCATATTTGTTCCATTAAGCGTTTGGTTCTTATGTTTTTTATATTAAACCTCAAACACTAATTTGGCAAGCCGATTAAACGCATTTGGGATTTATTCCACTATTTTTTCTATATTGATAATAAATTTGTGTTTTTCCATTATATCTTTCAAATCTTTATCGTGTTTTAGTTTTAGGCTTCTGATAATGCCCGTGCATATTAACCGCTCGTCTTGATATTCTAAATTAAATTGGATAAAATTTTTGGCTCCAAATATTTCTTTTATTAATTCTTGTTCGTTGTCTTGCGAGAAAAACTTTACCCTATATGTTATAAAATCTTTTGATCTTATTGGATTGATATTAAGGTGCATTACATATTGGAAAATAACTATAACTAAGGTAACGCCTACGCTTAGGTAATATAACTCGGCGCCTACGCACATGCCTATCGCCGCTGTTACCCAAATACCCGCAGCCGTTGTGAGTCCGTGAATAGAGTGCTTTTTGTATAAAATCATGCCCGCGCCCAAAAAGCCTATGCCGGTTACAATCTGCGCGGCGATGCGCCCCGCGTCAAAATCGCCCGAAAAGCCGTATTTGGACACTATCATCAATAGACAAGCGCCGCCCGACACCAGAGCGTGAGTCCTAAGCCCCGCCTCTTTTTCTCTTATTTTGCGCTCAAGCCCAATTAACGAGCCTAACACCATAGCGCAGATTACTTGACCTATAAAAATTAATTGTTTAATAAATTCCGACATACTATATTCTCCCTCATATAAAATAATACCATTTTTATATATTAAGTTCAATAACCCGCTCAAAACAATACACACCGTCCAAAGCTATTATTGGGCTTGGCTAGGCTGTTCCGTCCTTAATATATATTCCAATCTTTCCTTAAATGGCAATACCTCCAAATCGTCTTTTAAGACCGCTCTTACCTCAAACAGTTTTTTTGAGTCCAAATAACCGCTGACTTTGCCAATCGGCGTTCCTTTTTTCATAGGGGCGTAAATTATAGCCCGTATATCAACATCATATTTAATATTATTATATTCTTGCTCGTTCAAAGGATAACTAAATTCTTGATCGGCGACTATATCTATTTCGGTCTGCTTGCTTCTTAGCGCGGGAAGTTTTCCCATGCTCTTTTGGGGCGATACAAGCGTGCGCATTGGATATCGCGAAAAAGCCATATCCATAATGCGCATGCATTCCTCAAACATTGGTCCGCAGTTAAGCACCACGCAAACCACTTCCATATTGCCTCTTTGGGCCGAGCTTACCAAACACCGCCCCGCTTTTTTGGTGTATCCCGTTTTGATGCCGTTGCCGCCCTCATACATTGAAAGAATTTTGTTTTTGTTATACATAACGCGAGGATAATCTCTTCCTTCCCAAGTCGCTTTGTGAACTTTGGTTGAAACAATTTGTTTGAATACGGGGTTTTTCATAGCGTAAGCGCTAATAATCGCAAGGTCGTATACTGTGGTGTAATGCTCGGGATGATGTAACCCGTGCGGATTGACAAAGTTAGAGTTACGCGCGCCTATCTTTTTGGCTGTTTCGTTCATCAATTGGCAAAAACCGCTAACGCTTCCCCCGATATGTATCGCCAACGCCATAGCCGCGTCGTTGCCCGAGCGAAGCATAAGCCCATATAACAAGTCTCTTATGCTGATTTTTTCGTCCCTTGCCAAATATATGGACGACCCTTCTATGCCTACGGCTTCTTTGGGAACGCTTATGACTTCGTCCAAATTTTCGTGATTTTCTATTACGGTAGCGGCGGTTAAAATCTTAGTGGTGCTTGCCATCTCTCGCTTTGTGTGCGCGTTATGAGAGTATATAATTCTGCCTGAGTTGACTTCAATCAAAGCCATTGAAGACGCGCAAGTTATGGCTTTGGCGCTTATATTAGGGCGCGCAGCCGACAAAACCAGCGCTACGGAAAACAATAACGCAAAAAACCGATTAATAATTTTTGGGAACATAAACTTTATGGCTTTTCTCTTCTGTCCGTAATAAGCGAATCTACTAACTCAGGCACTATATCTAATAGTTTGTCATAGGCGTTTTCGCCGTTAATGGACATAATCTTTATGGTTTTTCCGTTATCCACCAAAAAACCTATGGGCGATACGCTTATTCCGCCGCCGCTTCCGCCCGCGAATGGAAAAGTTTCCATTTTTTTATTGTTGTTGATATCGCTGTATTCTCCGCCGCCTGTAACAAAGCCCATAGTGACTTTGGACACAGGTATTACCACGGTTCCATCGGGGGTTTTGACGGGATTGCCTATTATTGTGTCGGTATCGACCAATGATTTTATTTTGGTCATAGAAGACGCCATAAGCCTTTCTATCGGATGCTCGTATCCACTAATCATATACTTTCTCCTTAAAAGATTTTATTTCTTTTGCTTTTACCGAACGATTATTGGCATAGATAAAACTATAAATAATATCTGCAAAGGATAATGTTATTATACTGTTGACAGATATATAAAACTCGTCATTTTTAAAGTCGCTTACTATGCCTTGTGAACTTTGCATTCTGGGATTGCGGTTTTTTAGCGCCTGAATCAAAATAGCGGCGATAATTCTCGCGGCGGCGGTCGCCAACGCCGAAAACGCCATATCGTCGGATTTGCCCGCGGTCAAATACAAATCCAAATCCAAAATATCAACTATTGAGACAAAAGCGTTATCCAAATAATTGACAATGGATTCTTCGTCTGTCGCGTCTGTGGTGATTTTGATTCGGGTCGATTTGCCTTTTTGGTTGGTTAGATACAGCTTATTGCCTTTTAGTTGCAAAATACCCGAAAACAACGGGATGCCGAAAAGCCTTATGGAGTAAAAACCTTTTCGCTCGCATAAGATATCAAAATGCGCCAAAAGTCTGACTCTAAGCCGAACCGCCATTAACGATGTTAAGATTAATATAATTACCAAAACATAAATTAAAGGATGCATATTGTATATTTTTTGAAAAATATACCTATTATATACACCCTAACAAAATATAAAAAGATTAATCAATAAATTTATGTAATTAGCTTGGGGAATTTTCTATCTCGTCTTTCAAAAAATCGGGGATCTCTTCTTCTTCGGGCAATTCAAAATCGTCGTCAAATTTATAAAGCATATGGTCTTGGGGGTTTTCTATGATAGAGATGCGCTCAAGCAATTTTTCATAATCGGGCAAGTCCTCTAGCGACGACAACTCAAATCTTTTCAAAAACTCATCCGTTGTTCCAAAAAGCATCGGCTTGCCGATAACATCTTTGCGCCCTACCACTTCTATAAGACCGTGTTGGCTAAGCACTGAAAATGTATATTCGCTGTTGACGCCTCTTATTTGCTCCACTTCCAACCTAGTTATAGGCTGTTTGTAGGCAATTATCGCCAAAGTTTCAAGACAAGCGCGCGAGAGTTCTTTTTCTTTGATTGGGTTAAGCACCGCCGACACCTCGTCGGCTACATCGGGATTAGTTGAAAATTGAAGTTTGTTATTGAATTTAAGCAAATGTATGCCCGAAGCGCCCGAGTGGTTTTTTTCTATCAAGTCAATCGCTTCTTTCATTTGTTTATCGCTGATATTTAATTTGGACATTATATCGCCCTGCTTTACGGGCTCTCCCGCCAAAAATAAGATAGCTTCTATAATCGCGCAAAGCCTTTCAATTTTCATCTTGTTCACCTGTTTTTGTCAATATTATATCCCCAAATAATGTCGCTTGATAACATGTAATCACTCGTAATCTTAATAGTTCCAAAAGCGCCAAAAAGGTGTTAATCATTTCGCTTTTGGTAAAATCGCTTTCAAACAACTCAAAAAAACTCATAGTTTTTTTGACGCTGATTATGTCTTTTATTTGGTCTATCTTTTCGGCTACGGTAAAGCGGTCTTTTATTATTGTCTTTGGGATTATGGCTTGCTTTTGCAAGGCAATCTTATGCATCATTGACGAAAAAGCGTCCAAAAGCCCGCCTAACGACATAGACTTCAAAATGACTCTGGAATCGCTGACCTTGGGGTCGGGTTGCTTATAAAATCTATAAACATTTTCTTGCTGTTTGAGTTTTTCGCCCGCTTCTTTGAAAAGATTATATTCTTCTAATTGCCTTATAAGACGCTCTTTGGGGTCTTCTTCGTCTTCAATAATAAATTCTTCCATCTTAGGCAATAACGACTTAACCTTAATCTCTACTAATGTGGACGCTACATCCACAAATTCTGCCGCTTTTTCCATATCAATAGTTTCTAGCTGTTCCATATGAGATAAAAACTGCTCGGTTATATTGGAAACAAAAATATTTTTTATTTCTATTTTTGCTTCTTTTACAAGATGCAACAACAAATCAAGCGGACCTTCAAAATCGTCCAATCTATATATAAAAAATTCTTCTTTTTGCTCTACGATTTCGGGCATATTATCACACACCCCAAACAAACATCCAAAATTTTAGAATCGGGTTAATAATCCAAGACGAAACTTTGGTTATGACATAAGATAAAGGGTCCAAATAAGGATATTGGGCAATCAAACCGGGGAACATATAGCCTCCCATAATACTTATGATAAACAAACCCAAAAGCAGATAAATCCCGTATTTTCTCATAAATACCACATAGGGATTATTATAACGAGTCAATGATTCTACTACCCTAAACCCGTCCAAAGGATAAATGGGCAAAAGATTAAATATCATCAAAAAGATATTAATAAAGACCATTAATAAAAAGAAAGTTATCAAAAAGCTAAAAAAAGCGTTATTAATAGCCGCGGCGCCGCTAAGATAATAAAGCGGTACATACACGCCTGCCGAGATAAAAGACAGCAAAAGATTGACAGAAACGCCCGCAATTGACACCGTAAATATGCCCAACCGTCTATTCTTGAAGTTATAGGGATTAATGGGCACAGGCTTGCCGTATCCAAAGCGCAAAGTCAGCAACATAAATAAGCCTAGCATATCAAAATGCCTTACGGGGTTTAGCGATATTCTGCCCGCCATTTTTGCCGTGGGGTCGCCGTTCCACAGCGCCACAACGGCGTGCGCTATTTCGTGAAGCACAAGCGCGATCAATAACGCCAAGATTCTAGCCAAATGATATGATATATCTAACTGCATATAATTTTCCTAAGGTTTGATTGGGTTTATATTAGCATTATAACCCAAACACGAACGTTTTAGCAAATCAAAAAATCAATCCTAACAATAATAAAAAAGCCGTAAATTATTACGGCTTATTTTAACCATTCTGGTATGTCATCCCTTGATATCAAATCCTCGTAGGTTTGAGGTTTGACGATATACTGGGCTTTGCCTTGGTTGACTAAGACCATAGGCGGAACGAGATTTCGGTTATAGTTGCTTGCCATAGAATAGTTATAAGCGCCCGTTGAAAACACAGCCAAAATATCGCCTGTTTTTGCCTTGGGCAAATTGGCGTTTTCTATGATTATATCGCCGCTTTCGCAGCACTTGCCCGCTATGGTGACTGTTTCCACGGGCTTTTCATTGGTTCTATTGGCTAAGATACACGAATATTTGGCTTGGTAAAGGGCGTATCTTGGATTGTCAAACATTCCGCCGTCTATGGCTACATATTTTTTTAACCCCTTGATTTCTTTTATAGACCCCACGCTATACAGCGTTATGCCTGCCTCGCCCACGATTGACCTTCCTGGCTCAAAAATAAGTCTGGGCGCGGGGATGTTTTTGGTCTTGAGCATCTCTTTTAGGGCCTGAATACAGCCCGTTATATAATCCTCAAAAGACAAAGGATTGTCTTCGGGCATATAGCGTATTCCGTATCCGCCGCCTATATTAAGCTCTTTAACAGGCGTTTTGAGATTGTTATATATTTGGGCGGCAAATTCTGTCATCTTATCCATTGCCGCTATGAAAGGCTTATCGTCAAATATTTGAGAACCAATATGACAATGAATGCCCAAAAACTCCAAATTATCGCTGTCTATAATGGCTTTTACGACCTCCAAAGCCGAACCATTGGCTAGCAAAAACCCAAATTTTGAGTCGGGCAAAGAGGTCTGTATATAATGATGAGTATGCGCCTCTACGCCTGGATTGACGCGAACCATACATTTGATTTTAGCGTTATTATTATCGCGGCTGACGCGATTTAAAAGCTCCAACTCATTCCAATTATCAACCACGATACAATGAACGCCTAACTTTACGGCCATAACAAGCTCGTCATAGCTTTTGTTGTTGCCGTGAAAATAGACTTTATCCATATCAAAGCCCGCGGCCGCCGCGGTGTATAATTCCCCGCCGCTTACGACATCCGTTCCCAAATTCTCGGATTGAATTATCTTGTATATCGCCTTGACAGAAAGCGCCTTGGACGCGAAACAGATAAGGCTGTCGGGATACGCTTGGGCAGCCTTGACATATCTTTTGCAGACATTCCTTATTGATTGCTCGTCCAAAACATACAAAGGCGTGCCGAATTCTTTGGCAAGGTCAACGCAGTCAATTCCGCCTATTTCCAAATGCCCTAACTCGTTGATTCTAAATGCTTTGTTTATAATCATTGGTATTCCTTAATCAAAAAAATTATATAAAAACAAAATATCATATAACTAGGTCAAAGTCAAAGTATAGATATAGTATTAATTATAACTATATTTTATAATGCTTATAAGAA
>DUVY01000051.1 GCA_012840805.1 Clostridiales bacterium
AATATGCTGTTTCGCTAAATTACTCGGTTGTGATATAATAACTATTATGAATAATTTTGAGTTTACTGACAGGCTGGTCCTTATAGACGGCAACAGCCTTATCAACAGAGCGTTTTACGCTTTGCCGCCGCTTACCGACGACCGCGGCAATTATACTCACGCGGTTTACGGTTTTACCACTATGCTAATTAAGGCAATCAACCAATACAAGCCCAAGTATATGGCGGTGTGCTTTGACCTAGCGCACCCGACCTTTAGGCATCTTATGTATCCCGAATACAAGGCAAAGCGCAAAAAAATGCCCGCCGATCTAGCTTCCCAGATACCCGTTTTGAAAGAATTGCTACAATGTATGGACATAAAAACAGTAGAAAAAAAAGGCTATGAAGCCGATGATTTGATAGGCGCGATATCCCGAAAATGCGGTTGCGAATGCGTAATTTTAACGGGCGACCGCGACACCTTGCAGCTTATCAACGACCGAACCAAAGTCTATCTGACCAAAAGAGGTATTACAGAAGTAATAGAGATAGACGAGCAAGAGCTAAAAAATATATATGGGCTGACGCCCCAACAAGTAATAGACTTTAAGGCGCTTAGCGGAGATCCGTCCGACAACATCCCGGGCGTCGCGGGCATAGGCGAAAAGACAGCGCTTAGATTGATAACGGACTACAAGTCATTGGACGGAATTTATCAAAACATAGACCAAATCACAGGCAAGCTAAAAGAAAAGTTGGAATTGGGCAAACAGGCGGCGTATCTGTCATACGAGCTTGCCAAGATTGACGACCGCGCGCCGTATGACTTTGAGTTGTCCGATTTTGAATATACCTATCCTTTTGGCGAGTGCATCAAAGAACAGTTTGAAAAACTAAGGTTCAAAAGCTTGCTAAAAAAAGATATATTTCAGACAGAAGTCCAAGAAGCCATACTTAACGAAATATCCGAAGAAAAAGCAATTGCTGTCATAGAAATCAAGACCCAAGACCAATTAAGACAACCAAAATTAGATAACGGATTTTCTTTGGTCTGGGACAACGATATCCATATAGCCATTGACGACAAGACTGAATACAAAATCATCCTATCCGACAGCTTATTGGGCGACGGCTTGCCGTTTGATTTGGCGGCAAGCTACCTAAAACCGTATTTGGAAAATCAAAATATTGAAAAAACCGTTTTTGATTACAAAAACTTAAGGCACTACCTTGACCAAAAGGGCATTAATTTACGGCGCGTTTTTGATGTGGCGCTGGCGTGTTATATAGTGGACGGCGGCGTGGGCGTTTCGTCTTTGAAAAAGCTGTTAGATAGCTACGGCCGAGACCAAAAAGCGCCGGCGGCGTCTTTGAATATTATCAGGCAAAAAATACAACTCGAACTCAAAAATTTTGAGTATTTATATTATGATATAGAATTGCCGCTTAGCGATGTTTTGTATGATATGGAAAAGACGGGCTTTAAATTAGATTTGACCGTGCTAGACGAGCTTAACCAAAAATACAACTCGGCGCTAAAAGAGCTGACTAAGAAGATTCACGAACTCGCGGGCGAAAATTTTAATATCAATTCGCCCAAACAGCTGGGCGAAATTTTGTATAACAAACTCAACTTGACGCCCGTAAAAACCACCAAAACCAAAGCCCTATCCACAGACGCCGAGTCGCTAGAGAAGCTAAAGGGCAAGCACCCGATTATTGACTATATCCTACAATACCGCGCGATAGCCAAACTCAACAGCACCTATGTAGAAGGGCTAAAAAAAGTCGCCGACCAAGACGGCGTAGTGCATACCGAATTCCGCCAAACCATAACCTCAACGGGCAGGCTGTCCAGCATAGAGCCCAATTTGCAAAACATTCCCATAAGGGATCAAGAAGGCAAAGAAATAAGGCGGGCTTTTGTGGCGCGCGCGGGCTACAAACTTGTAACAGCGGATTATTCGCAGATAGAGTTAAGGCTTCTGGCGCATTTTTCGGGCGAGCAAAAACTAATAGAATCCTATAAAAACAACGAAGACATCCATACCCGCACAGCCGCCCAAGTCTTTGGCGTTTTGCACGAGCAAGTTACCCCCAATATGCGCCGAGACGCCAAAGCGGTTAATTTTGGCATAATTTACGGCATCAGCGATTATGGGCTTGCCAAAGGTTTGGGTATCCCCGTATCCGTGGCGAACAGATATATCAAAAAATATTTTGAGACCTATCCGCTTGTTAAAGAATTTATGCGAAAAAGCGTGGAAGCCGCAAAAAAAAGCGGCGAAGTGACGCTCGCGAGCGGTCGGGTGCGAAAGATAGCCGAGCTAAACTCGCCTAATCGGGCGGTTAGGGCGTTTGGCGAGCGCGCGGCTATGAATATGCCGCTTCAAGGCACGGCGGCGGACTTGATAAAAATCGCTATGATTAATGTTTGGCAAGAGTTCAAAAAACAAGGTCTAAAAAGCCGCCTTATCTTGCAGGTGCACGACGAGCTGATTGTGGAAGCCAAGACCGAAGAAATCCCGCAAGTCGTGGAAATCTTAAAATCCAAAATGGAAAACGCTATGAAACTAAATGTGCCTTTGAAAGTGGACATAGGCATAGGCGATAATTGGTATGGAATCTAAAAAGCAAATGTTAAAGATAGCCCTAACGGGCGGGCTTGCCGCGGGCAAAACTTTGGCGGCGAAGACGCTAGCCGATCTAGGCGCGTATATCATTGACGCCGATATTGTGGCGCGCGAAGTCACAGCCGAGCCCGAGGTCGCGGACAGAATAAGACAAGCTTTTGGCGAGCGTTATTTTGATAAAGACGGCAAACTAAACCGCCGCAAGCTAGGCAAATATGTTTTTGCCGACCCCCAACGAGTCAAACTTCTTAATTCCTTATTGCATCCGCTAATAAAACAAAAAATTCAAGACCAATTGGATTGCTTGCAACTTCCCGTTGTTTTTGTGGTAGCGCCGCTTTTGATAGAAAGCGGTATGGTTGATATGTTTGATAGAGTATGGACGATAGCTTCCAAGCCCGAAATCAGAATAAAAAGGGCGATAAGGCGCGATAATATTAGCAGACGGCGAGCATATAATATTTTAAGAAACCAAGCCACCGAACAACAGCGCGCCGAGATCGCCTCAGTTGTGATAAATAACGAAGACGGCGAAGACGAGTTCATAGCGCAAATAAAAAACCACTACCGCGACTTAACGCGAGAATTAGGTCTGACTTGAAAAAACATTCGAGCTTATACAAAGTTTATATAATATTATTTTTGGCGGCGGTATTTTTAGGTCTTACAGCCGCCAATTTATATATAACTTTTTCTTATCCCATAAAATACAAAAACATAGTCCAAAGATACGCCGACGAATATGGAGTGGAAAAAGCGCTGGTGTTTTCTATAATAAGGGCGGAAAGCTCGTTTGACCCCCAAGTCGTGTCGCCCTCGGGCGCGATAGGGCTTATGCAACTGATGCCCGCGACCGCACTGATGCTAGCGAGCGACCTTAATATGCGCGGCTTTACTACCGATATGCTGTCCCAGCCCGAAACTAATATCCGATTGGGCATTTGTTACCTTAGCCGAATGCTAAATAAGTTCCCAAACCCCGAAACCGCGCTTGCCGCCTATAACGCCGGCGAAGGCAATGTCTCAAGCTGGCTAAAAAAACCCCAATATTCCAAAGACGGAAAAACTTTG
>DUVY01000205.1 GCA_012840805.1 Clostridiales bacterium
ATAGTGTCATCTTCTAGCAAAGCCGCTAGGTTGCGATACCGTTCGCTGATTTCGTATAGTTTCATTTTCTCCCCCCCTAAACTGGTTTCACGGTATCTAGAGCGTCTTTAATGTCGTCGTTCGTGAGCACCGGATGTTCTTGTCTATAATGGTTGATTAGGTCTTGCAGTTCTGCGATAAGACTTCCGACCGCATATTCGCGTTGCACGTCCTCTTCCCGCCAGCCGGGAATCTGATTAACCGTAACTCCTGGAGGTAGATTGTTCATGATTCCACCTCCACAAACTTGCCACCACACAACTGATAGAATATATCGGGCTTAATATTCTTGCCATCGACGCGCCGACACTGTACATCGGCGATATGTTCCCCAACTCTGTCCCACTCGGCAAGCACCAGCCAGCATCCCAGCGCACCTTTGGCCATGCTTTCGTAGCCGGTTGCCACGGCCACGGATTCCTGCCCCTCTACGGTAGCTGCGCTCCAGTCTCCGGTGTTGGTAGCTACGCTCTGGTCTCCGGTGTTGGTAGCCGCGCTATAGTTTCCGGTGTTGGTAGCCGCGCTATGGTCTCCGGTGTTAGTAGCTGCGCTCCGGTTCCCGGTGTTAGTAGCTGCGCTCCGGTTCCCGGTGTTGGCAGCTGCGCTCCAGTTCCCGGTGTTGGTAGCTGCGCTCCAGTTCCCGGTGTTGGTAGCTATGCTCCGGTTCCCGGTGTTGGTAGCTGCGCTCCAGTTCCCGGTGTTAGTAGCTGCGCTCCAGTCTCCGGTGTTGGTAGCTACGCTCTGGTCTCCGGTGTTGGATTCTTTTGCGTTTTTCCAATCAACTTTTCCCAAAATAAAATTGACCCCAGCTTCAATTAGCTCTTTCAGTCCGACCTCTCTACCAATCTTCAGCTCCGAACAAGCTACCTTTGAATCGTCGCTGTCACGGTCGATGTCTCCGCTGCCCTCAACCTCACAGTATCGGGAGCCGGCTGGAGCGTAATAAAAAAACACATCTATAGGATTTTCGCAGAAATGGAACCCACTCTTACAGCACTTCACTTCACCTTCGTGTTTATACTCCTTACCTACCTCATACTGGAATCCTTGACACTTTAGGTTTTGGTCAAATCCTTTGTAACCTTTTATCTTTCCGATCATTTTACTTCACTTCCTTTCCGCCACATTGTTGCCCCCATACTTATAAGATGGTATTTGGGGCCGGAGGCGGGGATAGGCTACCCCGCAAAGCAGCTTAGTATCCGCCATTCTTCAGGCTTTCGCCATCGGGACACCGGGATGGAATCGCTCCCGTTCGCTGCTAACCACCGCCGTGCACGGGCACCCGTGTGCGTTACTTTCCGCCACTCCGGCATGAGACCATTCGATGTTATGCATCCTTCTTATAGCCATCTATCTCCATAGCCCATACTACTTCAGCATTTTGCCAAAACTCCGGTAGCTCTACATGTTTTGAGTAATAAGTGAGCAAGGCAATTACTGAATGAGGTTTTGATAGCCTAACCTCTACTCGGCGCGGCTTTTCGTGTGGAAGCACCATCGTGCTGGCTATAATGCCATCATCAGATGAGAGTGTAACGGGATCTAAAGACATTTCTAACGGGCAATCGCCAAAC
>DUVY01000005.1 GCA_012840805.1 Clostridiales bacterium
CTCAAAAACGCCGCCATAAGCGTTGGCGTCGATAACGCCTTCCGTTGTGGCTGTGTCTTTATCATAAATCTTTTTGGATTGCAAAAGCGTAGGCGTACCGCCAATTTCTTTGTAAATATTAGCGAACATAAGCGCTAATCCATCTTTGCCGCTTTCTGTAAGCGATACTGAGTCATGCTCTATATTCAAAGTTAGGTCTTTATTGATGTATAGCTTAAAAATCACAAACTGGGCGTTATTGGTTCGCAGCATATTTTGGCTGCCGTCAAACCAAACACAAGCGGGATATTGTCCTGATTTGATGCCCTCGTTATCGTTAGTGGATAGTTTATTATTAGCGCCGGTATTGTAAAATTTGAATGTGTCATCGCTTACTTTGCCATAGCCGATTTGGTAATCAAACAGTTCGCCCTCTATTTTGGCGCTAAAAACACCGTCTTGCGCGCCTTGGGCAACTATTGCGTTTACCATATCCAAAGTATAGGCTTGTTGGGTAGTTGAATCCCCAGCTTGCGCCGTCTTATTGGGCGTCGCTAAAAACAAGCCAAACGCCATTAATAAAGACAATGTCAAGCCTAATAGTTTTTTTGATGTTTTTTTCATCATTAGTTCCTCCTATTTTTTTCTTTTGATTAATATAAATGTCGTTATGACCGCCGCCGCAATTACGCCGACGCAACCTAAAGTTATCCATAGCCAAAATAGATTACCGCCTGTTTGAACATCTCGCAACGCCGCTTTGGCGTTGGACAAAGCTATGTTGACTAGCGCGATAGAATTGGCGTTTTGGATATCGTCTTTGGCTTTTTGGATTATTTGTCGCATCTTGTTCCAATTCTTTGAGGAATAGTCCCATCGCGAGTAATCGGCGAAATGGTTATTGAGTTCTTCTAAAGCCTCCGCTTTTTTGTCTTGCAAAATCTGGTCTTGTTGCTGTAAGGTTAAGACATTCTCAAACCTTTGGATTATAGAAGTTTCATATTCTTCCAAACTATCGCCCAATGTAAGCTCTTGAGCTTGGTTTAAAGCGACTTCCAAAATATCTATAAGCTCTAGCTGGTTATCAAACGAATAATCGTCTTTGTTTAGGTTGTCATAGTATTGTTGGATTCTTTGGCACATTTGGGCAACTTCGTCTTTATATAGCTTTAACGCCTCAAAATCATATCGCTCAGCTTCCGAGTATTGAGAGCCCAAAAAATCAAAAACTAAGATAGGATTGCCTTGGTCAAAAGACAATCCGTCATAATTGACCGAGCCGACAACATAAAAAACCGTGTCCCCCGCCTTAACGTGAAGCTCGGCTCCCAATTCGTTTTGAAGAATGGTAGTCGTGCTGTTGGCTTCGGGAACTTGTTTGTTTTCGATCGCTACTGTGTTTTCGCCATCCGTTTGATAAGCGGTAACTATTAGCTTTCTGGAGTCGTTATTTAGTTTGCATTGGGGATTGGTAATAACAATTTTTGCATCTTGTTTGATTTCAAATGTAAATATAAGATGATAGTTTTTGGAAACTCGGACAAAGTCCGCTCTTAAATGCGCCGAGGTATAGTTGCTCAAGCCGTAAGTCTCGTTGCTTCCAAAACCGTTGGTGGCAAGCTTGGTAAACTCTTGGATTTCGCCGTCAATCAGCCCGTATCTGACGCTGTATTCGACTATGCTTATATCCACCGTTTTGCTTGAGCCGAAGTTTTGGATATTCTCAATCGTGCTGTTTACAATTTCTGAGGTTGTAAGAGTATAATCAATAGGCTGGGCTTTCGCGGGCTTTGCGGGTTGAAAACCAAAAAACACAAAACTCGCCAAAAACGCGAAACCTATCAAAATACTATTGACTCTTTTTATCATCTGTTTCCCTCCAGGATTTTCTTCTATTTACGTATTAAAATACAGCTTTTGGAATATGATTATACCATTAAGTTGTTGTCGTTTAAGTTGTTAATTATTGGTATCGTTATAATAGCCGATAAGAGCTTTGGCAAAGCTTTTTCCAAACTCTCTTAATTCTTGAGGCATATATGGCTCTTGCCTATGCCCAAAATAAGGCACCTCAAAAGTAAAAGCCAGTTTCACGCCCGACCTGTTACAAAATCTCGCAAATGTCGGGGGCGCGCCAAGATTCCAGTCTTTGCCGTGAACGATATTGTTTTTTTGGAAATATTGAATACTGCATTTGTCTTTTTGGTTTTGTTTTTCCAAAAACGAGGAAAAAAGCTCTTGCGCGGTATTATGCGGCGCTTCTAGCTGAATTAAACTCATTAGGTCGTGTATTCCATAAAACTTGGCTGGGCAATGAAAGTCAATACTATATAGTAATGATTTTGAATTAATAAATTTTTTCAAATATCTTACCGTTGGATAAATCGGCTCGTCAGTATAATCTCTGTTATGGTCGTGTGGCTGGCGGTCTTTGCCTTGATCGCCGTTTTCCACTCCGTCCAAATCAACAAAAGGAAAACAATATATTCCGCATTCTTTTATTATCGGATTAGAAGTAAGGATTAACTCTTCTAAAACGCCCTCTAGCACAAATTCTGCCACGCTCTCGCAAGCGTGGTGCCTGCAAGTAAACAAAATTGTCTTATCAGCTTGTATGTTGCCCGCGCTTATATAAAATTGGTCTCTTCCGCCTTTTGTCTTAACCGCGAAATGTTTTTGGGCGCTGTTTTCTATTTTGTTAAAAAATCTTTCAAAATCTTCCACTTGATAAGGAATAGAAAAAGCGAACTGATAAGTCCCCGCATATAAAAAATCATAGCTGAAACTTTTGTGACTTATGAATGTGTTTTTGTTATAATGCCAGCCTTTTCCTTCGTTAATGGCAGGACCAAAATATCCTATAATATCGTCTTGAAAGTGAAAAACTAGTTTTTGGGGGCGGTTGATTGTAATCTTAAAATTCCAATAATGCCACCAAGGTTTTGTGTCCCTTAAGTCTTGCCTTAGATAGACATTATTGCTCTCAATTTTATCTACGATAATGTTTCCGCCGGGAAATTGATCCGTAATTATTATGTCGTTAAATAAAATATCTTTTTTTCTCATTTTAAAAAGTAACCCCCCCCTATTTTTAAATATTGAGCTTGTCAAATTAGCATTTTTATTATAATATAGATTTGAAGCAGATTTCCTTA
>DUVY01000174.1 GCA_012840805.1 Clostridiales bacterium
AAGCTCTTTATCTCTGGCGGCTTTATCTTCCGCAAACATAAACTCGTTTAACTGAGTGATTTTTTCGGAAACACCATCGCTTTCCCCACGGCGTACATACTGAACGGGTTCTCCAAAAACATATCCTTTTTTGAAATCAACAATTTCCAAAGCGTGGTTCTCAACAACTTTGTTATTGATTTCGGGTCGAATAGTCTTAACTCGCTGTAAAATAGGTTGATTACCCTTGTAATATTGATAAAGGTAATCTATTTCGTTGCTATTCTTTTTATGAATATTCATAGCCTTTTCGAGAACATCTACCACATTAGCTCGTGTAACTTCTGTTACCGATGAATAAATAACCTCTCTGCCGAACATTACTCTGGTTTCCGTTTTAATCACCCCTTTTCTACAATAGGAATCTTGTATTTTCTACAATACTCTTTTTCAATCAGGCAACCTTTACTCATACTTTTGCTACCAAAAACCCACATTTCATCACACATATCCAGCAGGGTCAAACAGTATTCCATTCCTTTGTCATATTTAACATCGTGATAGAAAAAACCGGTTGCGTGATGGGGAGAAAGAAAACAAATATTCGAGTACACTTTAATTAGTTTTTTAATAAGCTCCGCAACCTTATCAGCATTTTCTTGTTTTCCTCCGAACTCATGGCATATGTAAACAAGTTTATTCTTTGTATTTGTCACTCCATTGCCACCTTTACACTTTTTTTATTACCTCGCAATATTATTTCCTGCAAAGCATGACCTCCGGGAAGTAATTGTCCTCTCAAACCATATCCACCATATTTCAACCAAGAGGTGGACTGGACTAGATTGAAAGGTTTGAATGATACCTTTTCATTACGACAATCAATATAAATCTTTTCAGGTCTTGTCATTACTACTTTATGAGCATGTCCTACAATTAAAATATCCAAATTATCAATAATAGCTCCAAATCTTTCATTTCTGTTTACGCTCGCTCCAGTATAAATACCCCCACCGTTTCCATGAACCACGCATAACGTATAGGTCGGATTCTTTTGTCCGGCTCCTTTTTTGTCTCCTATACGAATCACAACAAAAGCCGTATTAGGTCTATATTTGTCCTCAATATCCAACTTACAGCAAATGTCATATAAAGCATGATCGTCAACTTCTTTTTTACTCCTGTTTTCGTGATTTCCCGGAACTACGCATAAGATTTTATCTTTAATTTCGTACAACTGATCTGCTAACCAGCGTTTTTGTTCCGATGGTGACATTACTTCTTCATAAACATCTGATACTGAACTCTTTGTCGCATTGTTCATCATATCTCCATGAATCGTAATATAAGAATTCTTTTCCTTTTCCAACCCTTTCACAAAAGCTTTCCAAGTTTGTAACATACATTCTTTAGCACCAATATGTAAATCTGATATAGGATAAATCTTAATGTCTTTGTTACCAGGGAACTCATATATTAACAAATCAAAATCATCTCGCAATTAATCACCTCATTTTGCTAAAAATGAGAAAAGCGTGACCTCCTTTGGTGTCATACACACCCAAGCGATCACGCTCTAAATTTCTGCCCGAAAGCAAAGTGGGAAAACCCACTTATCACATATTATATTTCTACACTTACATTATAGCTTAGGATTTTCCTAAAGTCAAGAAATATTTTTCACTGCGTTAAAAAGGTCGTTTAATAATCTCAACACTACCGCCGGGATGTTCTAAAAGAACCGTAAGCATTGCCAACGAATCGGCAGCATCATCGTGTTTGTTCTTCCCGGTCTGCATGAAAGAGGTTAGTTCTTTCATGAACTTTGAATATTCCTTTGACCGATGCTTTTTATCCAAGAAGTATAATTTCTTAATATCGGGAGCTGCTTGAATTATTCGCGATAGCTTACTTGCTGTAGATGGAGCTTTCCTATGAGTAATATTTAACTTGATTCCTTCCTCACGAAGCATCTCATCAACTTTATCAGCATACTCATCGCCGCCGTTGTTGGCTTCAAAACGATTTTGATGGGGGAGGTGTTGCTTTAATTTTCCGACTACAATAGGGCGAGTAACTTCC
>DUVY01000052.1 GCA_012840805.1 Clostridiales bacterium
AAAAGTTCAAAAAAGATCCTGAAATTGAGCTTATTATATTAGATATAATGATGCCGTATATAGACGGCTGGAAAGTCTGCAAAGAAATAAGAAAGACATCCAAAGTCCCGATTATTATGCTGACCGCCCGAAGCGAAGAAATTGACGAACTAGAAAGCTTTGAAAAGGGCGCTAATGATTATATACCCAAGCCGTTTTCGCTGTCGGTTTTGCTGGCTAGAATCAAAGCTAGACTGGAGTTAGACAGTATGTCGGGCAATGTGATTGAGCATGGCGATTTGAGAATTGATATTGACCAGCACAAAGTTATATTGGCGGGAAAAGAAATTGACTTGACGCCTATAGAATACGAGTTATTGACCCATCTAGCGCGCAATTACGGCAAGTTGTTTACGCGCGAAAATCTCTTGACGCAAGTTTGGGGATACGATTATTACGGGGGCGACCGCACGGTTGATACGCATATAGGGCGGCTTAGGATAAAACTAGGCGAATACGGCGACAAATACATAAAGACTGTTCGCGGCTACGGCTATAAATTTGAAATTTAAGATTATTGTCTTCGGGATACAACTTTGAGATTAAGAACGCTTTGGTTAAGATTATTTTTGCATTTTGGCATTGTATTAGTGCTCTTTGGAGTATTAGTTACTTTGGCGCAGCAAATTTTTCTCTCGTCGATACAAATTGACCGCTCAAAAAAAGTTTTATCCGACGCGGCTAAAGAAATAACGCAAAAGATTAATCAAAACGAGATTAAGTATCAAGACATAAAAAGCAAAAACAATCAAGAGCTTTTTGAAATACTAAAATCTTATGAAATAAAAAACTATATTATCCTTATTTATGAGGGCGACGATATTTTTTATTTATCTGAAAAGGCGGATTATTTTACCGTAACCACTAACAAGTCAAGCGGAAAAGACGACTATGGCTTGTTTTATATAAAAAGTAGCGACAACCAAAACATATCTTATTTGGCATATGCGCGGAATATTTATGATAGTTCGGGCTGCAAGCTGGAGATTAGGACTTATCTTTCAACAATTCACCAAAGCATAGATGTCACCAATGATTTTACGCGTTTTGTGAGCATAGCGGCTATTTTGTTATCGTTGATTTGGGCGTTTTTGTTTTCCAAATATTTTACCAAACCTATCGTGAGTATGAACAACCTAACGCGCGAGCTTGCCAATCTCAACTTTGACAACAAACTTGAGATAGACAGGCACGACGAATTGGGACAGCTCGCCGAAAACATCAATTTAATGAGCGATAAGCTCAAAGCCTCTATGGACGAACTCAAAATCAAAAATAAGCAATTAATGAAAGAATTAGAGCGCGAAAAGAGCCTTGAGTCTATGAGAAAAAAGTTTGTGTCTGATGTCAGCCATGAGCTCAAAACCCCGCTTTCCATAATACAAGGTTACGCCGAGGCGTTAAAATCGCCTTCCGTATCAAAATCGCTTGAAAAGCGAGAACATTATTCCGATGTCATCATGGAAGAAACGGCCAAGATGACCAAGCTTGTTCATGATCTTCTTAGCCTTTCGCAATATACGAGCGGCACCTTTTCCATTGAGACGACGGACTTTTATATAGACGAGTTGGTGAAAAGGGTCGCGGATAGGTATTCGGCGATTGTGGAGCAAAAAGAGATTAACCTTGAGACGCATTTGGAGCATAAACAAGTCAACGCCGACCCCTTAAGAATTGAGCAGGTAATTAATAACTACCTTAATAACGCGGTAAGCCATATTGACGAAAATAAACAAATGGTAATAATAGGCAAGACGTTAGACCAAGATTATTACAGGGTGTCTGTGTTTAACAGCGGCAAACATATACCAAAAGACGATTTAGAAAAAATTTGGGTAGCTTTTTACAAGTCCGACAAAGCCCGAAGCCGAAGCGAAGGCAGATATGGAATAGGACTAAGCATAGTCAAGGCGATTATGGATTTGCACAACGGCAGGTGCGGCGTCAATAATGTGCCTTGCGGAGTGGAGTTTTATTTTGATATTCCGCTGGACGCCAAAAATAATAAGTAATATTTTATTAAATTGTCAAATATAAGTGATATAATTATTAAATACTTGTTTTAGGAGTTTTGAGAAAAAATGTCTTTAAAAACCAATCAAAAGCCTTTTTTTGTTCCCGATAACGATAATTTGCAACCTGTTCAAGACGATATCAAAACGGAACTTGAGATAAATTTTACAAAGCACAAAAAAGGCGAAACAGTATTGAGCCTAAAAAACCTTACTAAGCGCTATGGCAAAAGAGTGGCTGTGGACGATGTGTCTTTGGATGTGTATAGCGGCGAAGTTTTTGGGTTTTTGGGTCCCAACGGCGCGGGCAAGACGACCACTATAAGAATGATCGCGGGGCTTGCCAGCATAACTCAGGGCGAGGCTTTTATCTGCGGGCATTCCATAAAAAAGGATTTTAAGCAGGCCGTTTCGCTTATCGGCGGCATAATAGAGAATCCCGAGATGTACAAACATATGACAGGATGGCAAAATCTTAAGTATTACGCTTCGCTTTATGGCAATATCAGCGACGAGCAAATTATGAATGTGGTCAGACTTGTCAAGATGGAAAACCGCATTCACGAAAAAGTAAAAAGATACTCGCTGGGAATGCGGCAGCGCATAGGCATCGCCCAAAGCTTGCTGCATAGCCCTAGATTGCTTATCTTAGACGAGCCCACAAACGGGCTTGACCCGGCGGGCATTCACGAGATGCGGGATTTTTTGAAAATGCTGGCGCACGAATACGGCATAGCCATATTTATATCAAGCCACATTTTGACGGAGATGCAGCTTATGTGCGACAGGGTGGCGATTATTTATAAGGGCAAGCTTATCGCCATAAAAACAGTGGAGGAGTGGACGCGTCCGCAAAATAATATTCTTAAGATAAAACTAAGCGTCTCGCCTTTGCAAAAAAACAAGGCGATAAAAGTCCTAAATAGCGCTTTTGGGTGCGACATTCAGACCAACCAAAACCTTATTGTCTTTTCTTTGCCCGAGGAGCAATTGCCCAAAGTATCTTTGGAGCTTGCCGCGCGCGAAATAGGCATTGTGTCTATGTCTTTGGGCGAGAAATCTTTAGAAGAAACTTTTTTGGAGCTTACCAGCGCGAGCGGAACGGAAATTTCATAACATATTGGAGATTGGCTAAACGATGAAAAGTATATTAAAACTTATAAGAGGCGAATTGTTCAAATTATTTAAAAGCAATACCTTGTATATTATGACGGGGTTGCTTATGGTTGTCATTCTTTTGATGACTTGGATATACGCCGAGCAAGAAAAAAATGTGACCTACGCGCTTGAATGGCTGCTAGGCAACGCCTTGTCAACCGATTCTTTTAATATAATTGACGGCGAATTGGACGAGTTAAAAGACGCGGGCATAGACACGACAGAGCTTGACAATTTCGCTAAGCAACTAGAAGACAAACCCGAAATCAAGCTTATGTTGTTGGGCGTTGAGCCGTCGTTGTTTAGAACCTTTGCCAGCCAGCCAGGCGGCGCTAATGATGTTTTTAAGGATTATATATCTTTTTCTAATGTTCAAGAAATGCTTTATTATGACTATTTTCGGTCATTGTATTACGATTATCAATTCAAATATTACTTAAACAAAGATATTCTCAACTACATAAAACAATCCAATTATAATGTTTCTTTTTCGGATTATATTATCAATAAGTCAATGAAAGACTTATTTGAAAGGTATGAAGACCTTTTTGGCAAAACCAATCAATATTTTGAAAATGACGGCGCTTATTATAAGTTTATGGAAGTAAAAGACAGCGACAACGAGGATTTGATTAATCAACGATATAACGAATTGATATACGCTGCCGATAAGTTTTTTGAGGAGCTTGATAAGTTTACATACCTTACGGATTCGTCTTTGAGAGGAACTAATTATCTGCTGATGCCGACCAAAAATCTTATATCCGAAGAATACGCAACATTAAAAACCGCTTTGAACTCTATAACAAAAAGAGCCCGAGGCGCGCTAGATGCCATTAAATACCAAACAGCTAGAAAGCGTAATGAAGAAAAATTTACGGCTGAACTAGGCGGCTTATTTTCGCAATATTTAATGGAAAATCCCCCGACTTTGCCGAATAATGACCAGAGCGAATTAAACTATACCGCGCCGTCTGAAACCGATCCTATTTTTTGGGAATACGATTCTTTATTGATTGGATTAAAAGATATCGCACAAAGCGATAACATTAATTCGTCCAATATGTTTTACGCTTATAACGAGCATATGATAAGAAAGGCTTATCAATATCTGACTACGCAAGAATTTGACCCGATTGACCCCAGCAAACAAAATCAAGAACTCAAAGAGCTTGAGACTTATATACAACAATTTAACGCCGCTATTAAGGGCAGTAAGCTGATACTTGACGCGGCGCTGCCTTTTGAGGCGGTTATCAATTCAGGATACTCCACAATTATTACAAAAGATATATATAACGAATACTTCAAACCCTATTATGATGATAAAGAGCAAGAGCGTCTAGAGGGGTTAATGGATTCTATCAATCAAAAGCTAAATAAATACTCTTCGGCCGAGATTTTGTTTTATAATATTCCGGCTGAGTCTGTTGTGGCTAGTTTAAGCATTGAATATCCTTTTTTGCAAGAATCAGAGCTACAACAAGTCAAGTCTTTGCATGAGCAAAATCAAAAAGAGAAATTCGCCGAGTTCGCGGCGTTTTATAACGAACTAAAAAGCGAGTTCAAAAAGTTCACCCCAAGGTCCAAAACTTTGGACTCGTTGATAAAAAACACCAATTTTATTACAGCAATAGAGGCGCACGGGCTAAAAGACAATGAAGCCCGAAAAATCCAAGGGTTTATCTTTACATCGCGCTATATGCTCAATTCATATATAACGCAGGCGCAGTTTTTGATAGAAAACGACGCCGAATCCACCAATTACACCGCGCCCGAGTCATTGAGCAAGGGATACGGGGCTATGGAATTTATCTTTATTTTGACCGAAATTATAATTATGATTTTTGGCATAGTTTTGGCGTCGGGCACAATCGCGGGCGAGCACTCGGACGGCACTATGAAGCTGTTGCTGATAAGACCGCATACGCGAGGCAATGTATTATTGGCAAAATTTTTGACTATATGTTTGCTTATCTTTGGGTTTTTTGCCTTAAATTTTGCTGTCACCTTTTTGATAGGCGGTATCGGCTGGGGCTTAAAAGGCGCCAATATGGCTTTGTCTATCTTTAACAGCAAAACCGCCCTGATACTGCATCCGGCGGCGGTGGTGTTTTTCTTGCACCTTTTTGGGTTTTTGCAATCCATTGTTTTCGCTTTGATAGCCTTGACCATATCCACGCTGTTTCGCTCAAGAAGCGGCGCTACGGCCGTATCTATGCTCGTTTATTTTGTGGCGTTTGTTTTGGACGCTTTGTTATCCGGCTTTGATTGGTATAAATATATAATCTTTAATAATACCAATTTGTTTCAATATATGAGTAGCACAGGACCCGCGATCGCCGATTTGACGCTTTGGTTTTCGCTGACGGTTACCTTAATTTATATAGCGATAATGGCTATTATATGCTTCTTCACCTTTGCCAAAAGGGACGCAAATTAATAAATATAACAAGCCCTAGACCATTAGGGCTTGTTTTTTTCCATATTTTTTTAGATTTTTTAGTTTTCGTTATGCTAATAATATTCAAAAAACAAAACCGAAATTCTTTTATTTTTTAGATGTAAAACAGTTTACAATTATGTCTATAATGAATATAATAATTGCGATTATATATGGTTTTTTAGGAGCGCTTAATGAAAAAAAAGCTTGATTATGTTCTTTGTCCTAGATGCGAATTAAATTACTTTATATCCAACAAAAACCAAAAATACTGCACGATATGCCTTGCCGAAATGAACAAAGCAGATCCTAATATATTAATCCCTGAAGACGAAGACGGCGATTTGGAAATATTGTGTCCGGTATGCAAAGTAAACTTTATGTCGCCCGATGAAGAAATGTGCTTTATTTGCGCTAAAGAACAAAGCGACAAGGCGCCCGAAGGCGAAGTGGATTGGGAAAAAATTGAGGAAGAGCCAGCCGTTGAGGACGAGCCTATAGTGATATCCTTGACCGAGCTAGAAGAAGAGGAAGAAAGCGAAGAAGAGGTCGAACCTGTGTTGGAAGACGATTTTGTGGATGACTTCTTTGATGATTTTGACGACTTAGACGACGAGTTTGACAACGACGAAATTTAGGCTTCTGTATAATGATTTATATACAAAAAAGGTAAGCGGTTTTTAATAAAGCCGCTTACCTTTTTTATATGCTTACTTGATTGTTTTGCAAGTTGTTTTTCTATTTAATTTTAAAAATGTTTTTCAACCACCTAATAAAAATAATTTTACGCGCCTTCTATTAGCATTTTGTCGGCAACCAAAGCGATAAACTCGCCATTGGTAGGTTTTTCATTATTGCTATAAACTTTGACCCCAAAAAGCGAATTGATGTTTTCGATCTTACCCCTATTCCAAGCCACCTCTATAGCGTGACGAATAGCGCGCTCTACTTTAGACGAGCTTGTATCATATTTTTGGGCGATTGAGGGATATAGTTTTTTGGTTATGCAATTGATTATTTCGGGATTTTCAATTGTCATCTTGATCGCTTCTCTCAAAAACTGGTAGCCTTTGATATGGGCGGGAATGCCCACCGTAATAAAAATATTGGTGATTTTTTCTTCGGTTGATTTTTGCCTAATACGATTAACGGGTTCTGCCATTTGGTAATCAGACATTATCTTTTCCATTATGCCCGCGTCTTTTATGGACGGTTCGTCATTAATAATGCTCAGCAATCTCTTTTTCAAAATCATAAAATCAAAAGGTTTTATCATGTAATATGACGCGCCTAATTTTAAAGCTTTCAAGATAAAACTTTCTTGACTTAGAGCGCTAAGTATCAAAAACTTAGGGACATAGTCCTTCACCGCCTCCATAACGCCAAAACCATCAAGCTCGGGCAGAACAATATCAAGAATTACCACATGCGGTTTAAACTTTTCAATTTTTGCTACGCCTTCTAGTCCGTCAACAGCCGTCATTACAATCTCAAACTCAGAATCTTTCAAAAAAAAGTCTTTCAACATCGCGGTGATTTGCGGGCTGTCTTCAATAATACCCAGTTTAATTTTACGCATATTCCCTCCTTTACCATAATAAAAGAATATCATAAATACAAACAAAATCAAATATATTATGAAATAATTTTGTAAAAAAATAAGAATTTTTTACAAAATTATTCAATTTTTTGTCGAAAGCACCAAATATAACTACATATTTGTGCTTATTATACTATATATTGTGGTTTTGTTGCTTTTTTGAAGAAATTTTTTGTGAGAAAAAACATTCTTTCAAAAAAATATCCGCTTCCAAAAATGGAAGCGGATTTCAAAAAGTTAAGACTTTGTTAACAAACCATTAATCAACAGGTCTTACGTAATAGTTGCCTCTGTTCTTGAGAAGGATTCTAGTGCCTTCCACAATAGCCGTTAAGGGATTAGGCGCAATCTTAATTTCAAGACCTAGTTGTTTGTTAAAGAATTCGTCCACTCCGTCTATCAAAGCGCAACCGCCGTTGAGCGTAATGCCATTTTCGATAATATCGGCTGACAACTCTGCGGGAGTCGCTTGCAAAGCCTTGAGCACCGAATTAGCGATCTGAATAAATAGCGGTCTCAAGACATCTCTGATTTCGGATTGTTTCAATTCGATTCTTCTGGGTAGTCCGGTCAGAACATCTCTGCCGTTAGCGTATGTGGTCTTGTCTTCGGGCAATTGAGCGCGCAATGTTCCGATAACTTCTTTTATGCGCTTAGCGGTTATCTTGCCTATCAACAGACCGTGGTTGTATTGGACATAGTTGATAATCTCATTATCAAAATAGCTGCCGGCTATGCGGATTGATTCGCTGACCACTATATCGCCAAGGGACAATACGCCTATATCGGCAGTGCCGCCGCCCATGTCGATAACCATTGAGCCGTTGGAGCTGTAAATATCTAATCCCGCGCCTATGCCGCCCGCTTTAACTTCCTCTTCGATAAACACATCGGGAACGCCCAATTTTTGAGCGAGCTGAATCATAGAGTCGCGTTCGATTTGGGTAACTGCGGAAGGGCAGCAAATCAAACAGGTTGATTTGGTAATATCTATATCGGTGTTTTCAGCCTTTTTGAGCGCGAGCTCGATTAGCTTCTTGGCAGCTTCCATGTCCGAAATAACGCCTGACTGCAAAGGGCTGACTATTTTGATGCCCTTGTGGTTTCTTCCTATCATTTTTTCAGCGTTATTTCCTACGGCAAGAACTTCGCCTGTATAGTAATCAAACGCGATTACCGAAGGTTCATTAAATATTATTCCTTCGCCTTCGACATAAACAAGCAAGTTTGCCGTACCCAAGTCAATACCTATCTTTGCTGAGGTATTGGGGTTTCTCATAGAATTAAATATTCTACTAGGCTGTTGTTCAATCTGCTCTTTTACTTCAATAGTATTGTTTTTGTTGTCTTTCTTTTTCATATGTCACCCCTTTATAATTGAAGTGGATTAACCAGATAGTTGCCGCGGTTTTTGAGCAAGTATTTAGCGCCCTCTGCAACACAGGTTAAAGGATTGTGAGCTACTCTTACGGGTACTTGTATTCTTGAGCTTATAAACTCTTCTACGCCTCTTATCAAAGCGCCGCCGCCTGTTAGCAAGATACCGTTGAGATAGATATCGGCAGACAATTCAGGAGGCGTGTCTTTTAACACAGTCGCGATTAGTTTTACAATCTCTTCATATGTAGGCAAAATTATTTCTCTTATATCGTCTGTTGAAACATCAACATATTTCGGGATACCTACAACGATATCGCGACCAGCGTAACGGTTAACAACAACAGGAGCGTTATCGCGCAAGTCCGCCAAATCCATTTTGCATCTTTCCGCCGTTAGCTCGCCAATTTCGACTTTTTGATTCTTTTTGATTTGTTTGATGATTTCGCCATCGACATAGTTACCGGCTCTTCTTATCGTGCGGGATGTGACTATATCGCCAAAAGACAATACGCCAACGTCCGTGCTTCCGCCGCCTATATCGACAATCATCATACCTTTCGCTCTGAAGATATCCAATCCTGCGCCTAACGCCGCAGCCTTGATTTCTTCTTCGATAAACACATCATTTATGCCCATAGTCTTAGCCAATTCGATCATGACATCTCTTTCAATTTTTGTTACTTCGGAAGGGCAACAAATAACGGCTGTCGAAGCTGACATTTGTTTTTCGGTTATGTTTTCAATTTTTCTCAAAACATAGGTCAAAAGCTCCTTAGCTGCGTGCATGTCGCTGATAACGCCATTTCTCAACGGCTTAATAACGGCTATTTTGCTATGAGCTTTTCCTATCATTTGATGAGCGTCTGCGCCTGCCGCGACAATCTTTCCGCTTTCGTAGTCAAACGCCACAACTGACGGCTCATTAAATATTATCCCCTTCTTTTCGACAAAAACTAATAAGTTTGCCGTGCCGAGGTCAATTCCAATTCCCATACCTTCTGACATAGTTCATCCTCCTAATAATCACCGTAGTAATGTTGTTTTTCGTTCTTTAATAGTTTCTTTGTTCCGTCAATTACGGCGTTAATGGGATTAGTGGCGACCTTAACTTGAACATGAGTAATATCTTCAAAATACTCTTTTATGCCTTTTATCATAGCGCCGCCGCCTGTTAGCAAAATGCCGTTATCGACTAAATCGCCCGATAATTCTGGAGGGGTGATTTCCAAAGTTGCTATCAAGGTTGACTTAATGGACTCAAAGCAATCAAGCAATATTTCTCTTACTTCTTCGGGAGTAATTACATCCATACGAGGCAACCCAGTAACAAGGTCACGACCCATAGCGTTATAAGTAATGACATTACCCTCATCATCTCGGGGATAGTCCCCAGTCAAAGACGCAAGAGTTATCTTGATCTTTTCCGCTGTTTGAGGTCCAATTTCAAGCTTGTACTTTTCTTTTACATAATGCATTATCTGCTTGTCAAAATACTCGCCCGCTACTTTGGTTGATTTTGATAAAACGACATCGCCTAATGACATTATGCCAAAACTGCTAGTGCCTCCGCCAATGTCAATAACCATATGACCGGAAGGCGCATATATACTTATTCCCCCACCTATAGCCGCGGCTTTGATCTCTTCTTCAATACGAGTATCTTCCACACCCAACTCTTTGCCTAAAATAACTATTGCTTCTTTTTCGGTCTCTGTAATCTCAGAAGGCGTGCAGATCAACAACCTGTTAATCTTGCTTGTCCCAGATGTGAATATCTTGTCAAAAGTAAACATCAAGATATCGCGAATAACATCAATATCGGATATTACGCCTCCGTTAAGCGGTTTGATAACTTCCACTTTTTCGTGGACCTTACCGACAAGCTGAGCAGCCTCAAAACCTACCGAAACGACTTTTTTTGAATCTTTGTCAATTGCTATAATTGACGGTTCTTTAAAAACGGTACCCCTACCCTCGACATATATACGAAGATTAGCTGTACCCAGATCAACGCCAACGTTAATCTTTCCATTCTGCAACTTTTCGTTTTCAGTCATAAACTTCCTCCTTTAGTAGTGTTAACAAAGTTTTTTAAAAATTTTTTTCTAGCTGTTGGGTGTCGGGCTTTTATGGGTAGTATATATATAAAATTTTGCGTCTTAAGAAACTAAACTTAAGGGCAAAATATCCCAAGGTAACAATTATCTTTTATATTTAAAAATAAGCTTATTTTTAAATATAAAAGATATTCATTTTTTAAAATTTGGGATAAAAAAAAGCCTTTTTATATTCGCTTTTGTAATGGATTTCAGTCTTTAAATAAAACAAAAAATCCAAAAAATTTTATTAAATTAATATGATTTTTAAGGTGCAAAACAAACGTGTTATTTCTTATCCCAAATTTTGTAATTTTTGTATAATTTTGTTAAAAGTATATACAAACATATTATATAACAAGAACATTGGCATTGCAATACCTTTTGAAAAAAATTTTTTTCTCGCGAATATTCATTATTTTGGTTAATTGTAACAATATATTGTGTATTTTGGCTAAGGTTGATAACTTGCCCACTATATATGTAATTTTCTTGTTTTTTCAAAAAGCCTAAATTTTTATTAAATTTTTATGGTTTTTGGTTTTGAGAGCAAAAATTTTGAGATATTTTAACAAAATATTTTGAGTGTATTAATTTTTAATATTTTTAACAAGAATTGTTAATATTTTTTTAGGTTTTTTTATAAAATTAAAAAATATACAGCTAAATAAGCGGCAATAATCTTACTATCTTAGGGCTTAACAAAAATAGGCTATATTTGTCATTGATTTTGACTGTTAAAGCCTAAATGTAAAAACCAAATCAATTATGATTACGATATTTGACCGCGTGCAAAAATAAGGGATTGTTCATATATTGAACAATCCCTTTATATTAAAGTAGCGTTTTATTAGAGCGTTACGAAAAAATTAATTTATTTCTTGCTATCATTCCTCGGCTGAGTCTTCCGTCAAAACGGTATAACCTTGCGCCTCGCCGGGCGGAACAAAATCGCTATCGTTGACTTTGCCGCTAAGCTCAATTACATACACATTAATTGCTCTTGCTTCTCCATCTTCCTCGCCCTCATACCGCATCCTGACAAGTGTGGGAAAGTCTTTGCGGAAATTCAATTTCAATGTCGTTACTCCTTCTAGCATAGTTCCTGACCCGCTGGCATTGTTATACTCAAACTCAACTGTTTCAATATCCTTTCCATCGGCGTCTTTGATTGTTACGGTTTTCTTTGAAACAAAATCCCATTTGTATTCGCTTTCATCCTCAAAATCAACCTTGCCCAAGGTCGCTGTCATCATAGCGTCAAAAAAAACAGCGCGGATTTGACCGGGTTCAGTGGACACCGTTTTTGCCTTATTGTCAATGTAATAATTGTCTTCCAAGTCGTTTATCATGGCGACATCCATATCATTTTTTTCATTGATATATCTCATATAAACCTTGCTGTCAGAGCCATATTCTTTGACTTTCATGGTAAACTCAAAAGACTCATCTTCTTCTACGCCTTCCCAAACAAATTTCCAAGTTACCGCGCCTTCAAAATTCTCGTTTAACGCGGCGAAAAAAAGCTTAGCTTCATCTTTTCCGTCTTCCGAATAATTATAATCGGGCAAATTAAAGCCTTCGCAACCGATAGCCGCCAAAACAAGCGCTGCGCAAATTAACACACAAAAAATTTTTTTCATAATAATCATCCCCCTTTTATTCATTATATATCTGAAAATAAAGCTTTGTCAATAGTCCTTGTAGTTTTTGTTAGTTGGGTTTTTGTGTTGTTTAATTATATGTATTTATGCGGTTAATATTTCTTTTGAAAGCGTCTATTTATCGCCGTTCGGCTTTTAAAATATTTTACGCGAGTTTAAAAACATAAAGCTAATTGAAAACCCCCAAAAAACATGATAAGATATTCTCAAATAATTAATAAGGGCGGAGAAAATGATAAGCTCAGAAATCATTATAATATTTTTTATTTTGCTGATTGTTTTAGGCGTGCTTTTGGGGATATTGATTGGATGGAGCCAATTGCCTTCGGGCAAAGGATTTTTAGGGGAATTATTGGTTAGATTAATAATCGGAAAAACAAAAGAAGGAAAACAATATGTCTTAAATAATTATATGGTTGTGGATGAGGGAAAGTCTAGCCAAATAGACCATATAG
>DUVY01000053.1 GCA_012840805.1 Clostridiales bacterium
CAGGAAAATTATGACGACGGTTTGGCGGTAGTCAACGGGCACTCTTACAAAGATTTTAAGTCCCCAAACACCAATCTCGCTATTTTGTGCTCTTGGCAGATTTTTTCCAGCCAATCCGCGCCCCGTCTTCCCGTCGCCACAATGGTATGGTCGGCAAATATCTCAAAACTTCTCGCCCCGTCAAAAACTATCACGCCCTCGCACCGCGAGTCTTTTAAGATAAGGTTGGAACATTCATGCTCAAACAAAATCTCAACGCCGTTGTCAATCAAATAGCGTTCTAGCCCAAGATAGATCTCTTGCGCCTTTTCCGTGCCCAAATGTCTGATAGGGCAGTCAACCAGTTTAAGCCCCGCAGCGATCGCCCTTTTTCGTATTTCTTTTATTTCTTCGGTATTGGCGATGCCTTCTATCTTTTGATCCGCCCCAAACTCTAGATATATTTGATCCGTATAATCTATCAGCTCTTGCGTTTTTTGCTCGCCTATTAATGCGGGCAAGTCTCCGCCCACTTCGCAGCTTAGCGAAAGTTTGCCGTCCGAAAAAGCGCCCGCGCCCGCGAAGCCCGTCGTTATATGGCAATAAGGCTGGCAATTTAGGCATTTTAGGGTCTTATGTTTGGGACAGCGCCTTCTTTCTATGGGCAGCCCTTTTTCCACAATGATTATTTTTTTGGTTGAATTGTTCCTAAGTATTTCAATAGCCGTAAAAATTCCGGCGGGTCCAGCCCCCACTATCACGACATCGGCTTTCATATTTTTCCCCTCCAATTTTTCCAAAAAAAGAATATCTAGCCTCAACTTTGTTATATATGCCTATCGCGTATAAGTCAACTATTTATTTAATACCATTGTTAGCGTTTTTTTGATAAATAATTTTCGCGGTAAAAAAACCGCCATTAAATAGGCGGTTTTGTCTAAAATCTTTTTATCAAATTTCTTTTTCTATTTTATTCTAATTATTCTAATTTCTTTTAAACTTACAAAGGTTTTATAAACAATTGGGTAAAATACAGCGTTCCGTTAGCGGCTTTGGCGCAACCTACGCCCAACTGAGTAACAGTTGTGGATAAGATATTGGCTCTATGTCCGGGCGAGTTCATCCACGCGTTCATAACGGCTTGGGCGGTTTTTTGACCATAAGCTATATTCTCAGCAGCGGCGGAAAATTTTAGCCCATAATCTTCCAGCATCTTAAACGGCGAGCCGTAGACAGGCGAATAATGCGAAAAATAACGGTTATTTATCATGTCTTGAGACTTAATTCGCGCCACTCTTGCCACCTGCCAATTATATGTCAGAGGCCCTAATCCGTTGTAGCTTCTTTGCAGATTGACCAGCCTAAAGATTTCATCCTCTATGGCTTTTAGGGGCGCGGCTTCGGGGATATTGATAATTTGACCGGGATAAATCAAAGACGGGTTTTTTATTTGCGGGTTTGCCTTGATAAGCTCGGCAAGTCCGACTTCAAATTTGACGGCGATTTTCCATAACGAATCGCCCGAAACTACCTTATATGAAGTAGGCGCGATAGCGGACGCGTAACTGATTTGGGTTTGGCTGTGCTCAAATTCGTCTTGCGGCATAGCGGCGCGAGCGCCCAAACTAAAAGGAATTAACAAAAACAACGCTATTATGGGGACAATTAACACTTTTGGTTTTTTCATTTTTTTATAAATCCTTGTTTTTTAGTTTAATATTGCTATATGCGTATAAAAATATACAAATTATAGGCGGCGAATATATAAATATATCTATTTTGAAAGATATTATTTTAAATTTCTTACAAATAAGTTATTAATTGTAAGTTTTAGGGTTTTGTGTTATTATATAAAAAAGAATAATTAGGGAGAGTCAATTATGCGAAACTTTGAATTTCACAATCCTACTCATCTGGTTTTTGGGAAAGACACGCAAAAAAGAGTGGGCGAATTAGTCAAGAAGCATAATGGCGGCAGAGTTTTGATAGTCTATGGCGGCGGGTCGGTTAAAAAGACCGGGCTTTTGGACGAGGTAAAGCAATCTTTAAAAGAATCAAATATAACCTTTTTTGAATTAGGCGGCGTCGTTCCCAATCCTAGATGGGATTTGGTTGAAAAGGGCGTCCAAATAGTCAAAGAAAATAATCTGGATTTTGTCTTAGGCTTGGGCGGCGGTAGCGTAATAGATACCGTCAAGGCTATCTGTATGCAGGCGGTTTATGACGGGGACGCTTGGACGGATTTTTATCTAAATCAAAAAGAAGCTCAAAACGCCTTGCCAAACGGTAATATCTTAACGATAGCGGCGGCGGGCAGCGAATCCAGCCCCAATACTGTAATCACGCACGAAAAAGACAAATTTAAGATTGGCGCCTACAGCCGCGCGGTAATCCCTAGGTTCGCCATTTTAAATCCCGAGCTATTATACACCGTGCCTAAATATCAAGTGGGATGCGGCGCGAGCGATATTTTGGCGCACCTTATGGAAAGATATTTTACCAATGAAAAAAATGTGGACCTTACCGATAGATTAATAGAAGCGACCGCCAAAACGATTGTCCACTATACGCCGCTTGTTCTAAAAAACCCTAAAGACTACAACGCCCAAGCAGAGTTTATGTTCGCGGGCACGATAGCGCACAACGGTCTCCTTAATTGCGGCAGAATAGGCGACTGGGCGTCGCACGGCATAGAGCATCAGTTATCATTGTTTTATGATATCGCGCACGGGGCGGGTTTGGCGATAATCTTTCCCGCGTGGATAAAATATGTTTACAAACACAATATCAACAGATTTGCGCAATTTTTTCAAAATGTGTTTGGTCTAAGTTACAGCCTGTGCGATATGGAATTGACCGTATTGCAAGGAATTCAAAAGCTAGAGGATTTTTATACATCTATAGGAATGCCCATTCGTCTTAGACAAATCGGCATAGGCGATGAAAACTTTAAGCTGATGGCGCAAAAAGCCGTGGACTCAAAAAGCGTAGGCAACCTTGTGCCTTTGGACCCCTTGGACATAGAAAAGATATACAAACTCGCTTTATAATAATGTTAAAATTCTTGTTCAGCGCGCCTAGACTATGGATTTTTTTGATTTTCGCGGCGCAGATAATTGTATATTTAATCATAATGTCGCCCAAAATCAATCTACATCTTGGCGTTTTTTTGGGGATAAGCATAGCCTTTTTGGCAATGTTTGCTTTGATATTAACATTTTGGGTTTTTACTATTTGGGCAATTTTAGGGATACTTTTGGCTTTGGTATATTGCGCGGGCGTAACAGTCCACCTAATCAAAGGCAATCGCCATATAAAAGAAATATTAGAATAAGCCTGTAAAACATTACAGGCTATTTTGAAATATAATACTCTAACTGGCATAATCAAGCAATCTTTTAGCTGTCTTGTTATGATTTTTTTTAATATAATATATGCGCATATCGGCATAGATGTATTTTATATTGTTTTTTTAAAAAAAACGCTTTAGTATTTTTTTAATAATATTATTTTATGAGATGCTTATCTTTTCATAAGTCCATATTGTCTATATTCTACTCAAAATATAGTTGTAACAATTAGCGCATTAAAAATAGTTGGACTTTTGCTTTTTGTAAGCTATTATGATATTATAAAAATATTAATTTTTCAGGGGAGATAATCTTTTGAAAACCGATATCGAAATCGCTTCCGCGGCTAAGTTAAGACCGATACAAGAAGTAGCGTCCGAGCTTGGTCTGGGCGCGGAAGACTATGACCTTTATGGCAAATATAAAGCAAAAGTCAATCAAGTTGTCAAAGACCGTCAAGGCAAACTGATTTTGGTAACCGCTATTAACCCCACCCCCGCGGGAGAAGGCAAGACCACTATAAGCATCGGTTTGGCGGACGCGCTGAAAAAGCTTGGAAAAAGCGTAATGCTTGCCTTAAGAGAGCCTTCGCTTGGTCCTGTCTTTGGGATTAAGGGCGGCGCGGCGGGCGGCGGCTACGCGCAGCTTGCGCCGATGAGCGAAATCAACTTGCATTTTACGGGAGATTTTCACGCCATAACGGCGGCAAACAATCTTTTGTCGGCGATGATAGACAACCATTTGTATTTTGGCAACAAGCTGAATATAAAAACGGTTACTTGGAATAGGTGCTTAGATGTCAACGACAGAGCGCTTAGGAACATTAATATAGTTTATGAAGGCAACAGGGTAACGGGAAACCGCAATGAGAGCTTTAACATAACCGCCGCAAGCGAAATAATGGCGACGCTGTGCCTAAGCTCTAATTTTGACGACCTTAAAGAGCGTTTGGCGAGGATAGTAATAGGATACGATCAAGACAATAATTGCGTAACAGCGGGCGACCTAAAAGCTTCCGAGGCTATGGCGATTTTGCTGTATGAGGCGTATAAGCCTAATTTGGTTCAAACATTGGAAGGAACGCCCGCTTTTGTGCACGGCGGACCTTTTGGCAATATAGCGCACGGGTGCAATAGCGTAATCGCTACTAAGAGCGCGTTAAGGCTTGCCGATTATGTGGTTACCGAGGCGGGCTTTGGCGCTGATTTGGGCGCCGAGAAGTTTTTGAATATCAAGTGCCGAAACAATAATCTTGCGCCTGATTGCGTAGTGATGGTCGCGACCATTAGAGCGTTAAAATATAACGGACAAGCCCAAGACCTAAAAACCGAAGACTTAGAAGCGCTGGAGGAAGGGCTCCCCAACCTTATCAAGCATATTGACAATATTACTGAACAGTTCAAATTGCCTTGTATTGTGGCTATCAATAGATTTTTTACCGATACCGACGCCGAGATTGATCTTGTTAAAAATGCCTGCGAGGCGAAAAATATAAAGGCGATTATAACCGATGTTTATTCTCAAGGCGGCGCGGGCGGCGTGGTATTAGCCGACGAAGTAATTAGTCAATGTTCTTTGCCTAACAACGGCATTAATTTTACATACCAATTAGAAGACAGCATTGAGCAAAAGATTGAGAAGTTAGCCAAAAACATATACGGCGCGGGCGAAGTGGAATATCTACCTAGCGCCAAACGCCAACTCAAAAAATTAACTACGGACGGTTATGGCAACTTGCCTGTTTGTGTCGCCAAAACCCAATATTCATTGAGCGACAACCCCAAGCTTTTGGGCGCGCCAAAAGGCTTTAAGTTGACGATCAGGGACTTGCAGTTAAGGGCGGGCGCGGGATTTGTGGTCGCCATAGCGGGCGATATTATGTTGATGCCCGGTCTATCCAAATCGCCCAACGCCGAAAGGATGACCATTGACTCTAGAGGCAATATAACGGGATTGTTTTAATATCAATAAATAAGTCAAAAATCAATATATAAATGTAAGGACCAATAGCAAATGAACTTTATTGAAGAGATTATTGTTGACGACTTAAATAACGGAAAAATTAAGCAATTAATTACAAGGTTTCCGCCCGAACCCAACGGGTATTTGCATATAGGGCACGCTAAGGCTATTTGCCTTAACTTTTCGCTTGCCCAAAAATACAACGGCATATGCAACCTAAGGTTTGACGACACCAACCCCGAAAAAGAAGAAGAAGAATATTGCAACGCGATCATAAAAGATGTGGAGTGGCTGGGCTTTAAGGGCGATATTTATTACGCGTCTGATTACTTTGACATTATGTATGATTGCGCCATTAAATTAATCAAAAAGGGCAAGGCATATGTTTGCGAGCTCACGCCCGACGAGATAAGGGAATATCGCGGCACCTTAACCGAGCCCGGCAAACCCAGCCCTTATAGAGAAAGAAGCATAGAAGAAAACCTAAAACTTTTTGAGCAGATGAGAGAGGGCAAATTCCCCGACGGCAGTATGACTTTGCGCGCTAAGATAGACATGGCAAGCCCCAATATCAATATGCGCGACCCTGTGCTTTATAGAATTTTGCGCGCGCATCACCACAGGCAAGGCGATAAATGGTGTATTTATCCTATGTATGACTTTGCCCACCCCATTGAGGACGCCGTGGAAAAAATCACGCATTCTATTTGCACTCTTGAGTTTGAGGACCATAGACCTTTATATGATTGGGTTGTCAACGAATGCGAGTTTGACCCCAAGCCCCGCCAATTTGAATTCGCGAGGCTTAACCTAACCCGCACAATTATGTCCAAACGCTATCTCAAAAAATTGGTTGACGAGGGTGTGGTTGATGGCTGGGACGACCCCAGAATGCCCACTTTGGCGGGAATGCGAAGAAGGGGCTATCCGCCTGAGGCGATAAGGGAATTATGCGAGCTTATCGGCGTTTCCAAAGCCAATTCGGTAGTGGATGTGGCGCTGCTTGAACATTGCGTAAGGGATGTTCTTAATGTCAAGGCGGATAGGGTAATGGTAGTAAAAGAGCCGCTTAAGGTTACCATTACCAATTATCCCGAAGGCAAAAGCGAGATTTTAAAGATAGAAAATCATCCCAACGACCCCGAAAGAGGCGAAAGAGAAGTGGCTTTCTCGGGCGAGATATTTATAGAAAAAGAAGACTTTAAGCTTGTTCCGCCGCCCAAATACAAAAGGCTGGTAAAAGGCGGCATAGTAAGACTAAAAGGCGCTTATATCATCCGCTGCGACGATGTTATATTGGATGAAAACGGCGAGCCCAAAGAGTTAAAATGCACCTATTTCACCGAGAGTAAGAGCGGTCAGGACACAAGCGGTCTAAAGCCTAAGGGCGTGATACACTTTGTGGACGCTCGTCAAAACTATCCGTGCAAGCTAATAGATTATGATTATTTGTTGGATGACGACGATACCAAACAAGACTTCTTAGATAGGCTTAACAAAAACTCAAAAATTGAATATATTGACGCTGTCGCCGAAAAATCATTGCAAGACGCGCGCGCGGGCGTTCCATACCAGTTTATGCGCCAAGCGTATTATTGCCGAGACTCAAAAACCAACGCCTTTATCCAGATAGTCGGCTTAAAAGACAGCTATAAGATTAAATAGAATTTAAGGATTTTTTATGAAGTTATTAATTACAGGCGCTGACAATTATATAGCCAAAAGCTTCGCGCAAAGATACCCAAAGCGCCACAGGATAACCGAAATAGACAGTCAAACAGACATAAGCGATATAAAAAACCTTATTCCGATTTTTAAAAAAAAGAAGTTTGACGCTATTTTGCATTTTGCCGAGGTGTTTGGGGGCCCCGACCAAGTAGATAAAGAGATAGAAATTTTAAACACCATAATGTTTAAAAATGTTCAGTCGCTTGCCAAGGCATATAATGTTAAGAAAATAATAACATTTTCCAATATAAGAGAACTCAAAATCCAAGACGGTTTAAGAGCCTTCAAAGAATCAACGCATTCGGACTATATGCCGTTTGATTCTTATGGAATAGCTAAATATAATATTACCAATATGGCAAGGATAGACAGCTCGGTCTATGTGCTGAGAAGTTTTGAGGTGTTTGGCAAGGACGCTCCCGAAAGCGTTATAACTTCGTTAATCGCCCAAGCCGTTGACGGCAAAAGCTTGAGCGTGGAAAAAGATATAACCTTATCGGCTGTTTATATAGACGACTTTGTAAAAATAATAAATAATTTTTTGATGCGGGACTATCCGCCCGGGGATTATAACATAACAAGCGACGAGCTTGTGAACATAAACGATGTAATAAAAAGGCTAAAAAGAATGACCCAAAACGCTATCTCAATCAGCCTAGGCAAAGAACGGCTTGAGTTTACGGCAAGCAACGACAAGCTAAATTCTGTCATGGGCGGGTTTAAGTTTACGACACTACGAAGCGCTTTGAATAGGACATTCAAAGCCTATAAAGACGATGTATAAAGATTACATAACGGAGATTGCGACCAATGAAAAGACTGACTAGCAACGAACTAAGAAAATTATGGTTTGATTTTTTCCAAGCAAAAGACCACGCGATTATAGCTTCGGCGTCTTTGATACCCGAAAACGACCCTACTGTTTTGTTTACCACGGCGGGTATGCATCCGCTTGTGCCCTATCTTATGGGACAGACTCATCCCGAGGGCAGAAGGCTTTGCAATATCCAAAAATGCGTTCGCACCGGAGATATAGATGAAGTGGGCGACTCTTCCCATCTTACATTTTTTGAGATGATGGGCAATTGGTCTTTGGGCGATTATTTCAAAAAAGAAATGATTGAATGGAGCTATGAGTTTTTGACCTCGACCCAATATCTAGGCATTGACAAAGAAAATTTGGTCGTGTCCGTGTTCGCGGGCGACGAGGACGCGCCCAAAGACGACGAGTCCGCGCGGATTTGGGCGGGTTTAGGCATAGACGAGAAGAACATTTTTTATTTGCCCAAAGAAAACAATTGGTGGGGACCTGCGGGCAAGACAGGTCCTTGCGGCCCCGACACCGAGATGTTTGTGGATACAGGCAAGCCTAAGTGTTCGCCTGAGTGCTCGCCGGCTTGCGATTGCGGCAAGTATATAGAGATTTGGAACGATGTCTTTATGGAATATTATAAAGACGAGGCGGGCAATTATAGACCCTTAGACCAAAAAAACGTGGATACGGGAATGGGTTTAGAGCGCATTATTTGTATTTTGCAGGGCGTAGAATCAGTTTATGAGACTGACTTGTTTATAGATATTATCCAAAAAATCCAAGACTTAAGCGGCAAAAACTATCAAGCCGAAGACAAAAAACCGTTTAGAATCATAGCCGACCATATCAGAACATCAGTGTTTATCTTAGGCGACCATCGCGGCGTTACCCCGTCCAATGTCGATCAAGGCTATGTTTTAAGAAGGCTTATAAGACGCGCCATAAGATACGCTAGGGCGCTGGATTTAGAGCCGACGGGCTTGATAGAGGTAGCCGATACTGTCATTAATCAATATAAAGATATATACAACGAGTTGGCTGCAAACGCCGATAAGATAAAAAAAGAATTGGAGACCGAGATCGCTAGATTTGAAAGAACGCTAAGGTCGGGATTGAAAGAATTTGAGAGCCTTGTCAAATCCATAGAGGGCGAAATCATAGACGGCAAAAGCGCTTTTAGGCTATACGATACTTATGGTTTTCCTTTGGAGATGACACAAGAACTAGCCGCCGAGCAAGGTCTAGAGGTGGATGTTCAAGGCTTTGAGCAAGCGTTTGCCGAGCATCAAGCCAAGTCCCAAAGCGGCGCCCAACAAAGATTTAAGGGCGGGCTTGCCGACGCGAGCGAACAAACCACCAAGCTTCATACCGCTACGCATCTTTTGCAAGCGGCGTTGAGAAAGGTTTTGGGCGACGAAGTCTATCAGCGCGGAAGCAACATAACCGCTGAAAGACTTAGATTTGACTTTTCCTTTGGGCGCAAGGTGGAGAAAGACGAGCTTGACAAAGTAGAGGATTTGGTCAACCAAGTCATTAAGCAGGATTTGCCCATCTCGGTAGAAGAGATGACGGTAGAGCAAGCCAAACAAAGCGGGGCTTTGGGCGTGTTTGAGGGCAGATACGGCGAAAGAGTCAAGGTCTATTCGGTAGGCGATTTTTCCAAAGAAATTTGCGGCGGACCGCATGTGGAGCGCACGGGCGAGCTGGGCAGATTTAAAATCAAAAAAGAAGAAAGCTCATCCGCGGGCGTTAGACGCATAAGAGCGGTATTGATTGACGAATAAAGGGCGAGCATACCGCCCTTTTTATATTCAATAAAAAGACATAATATTATTTTTTTTGCAAATTATCGTATATATTATTTGATAAGCTAGTATATATAAAGTGTAAGAGAGCGCGTTTTTTTGGGGGATTTTTATGGGCTATTCAAAAAAAGTTCTTATTTTGAGCGAAACGACCAAGGGCTTTGGCACGGGCGCCGTCAAGGGCGTGGCGGCGATTGAGCAATTTGGTCAGCGCGCTAGATGCTCTATTAATATATTCAACCTAAAAGATATCTCAAAAGGGCTTTTTGCTTTTGGCGTCGCGTCGGACAATAGCCCCGTATATACCCAAAGACTCGGACAAAAGGGCAAAATAAACGCTACGATGACATTGGGCGAAATAGATTTGCGGGGCAACCTGTATTGCGTGCTGTGTTATATAAGCGACGAGAATATCATTCCGATAGCGTGGGGCGCGAACAACGCCAAAAAGCTCTGGGAGACCAATATTTTGGACGGGTTTAAGAGCATTATTCGTCCCGCGATGTTCGCGGGCAAACTAGAAAAAGTGGAAATAAAAAAAGAAAATTTGGGCATTTTGCCGCAAGCTACTCAAACAAGAGATTACCCAAGCGAGCCAAAAGAGCAATCTGACACAGTCGCCCATAAAAGCGAGCCAAGACCCAGCTTTGTCCAACAATACCGAACGCAAAGCAGTTATCAAAGACCTACCAAACCTTTAACCGACAGCTTTTTTGACAAGCCTTTGTCCATTCCCAAAATAATGGTCGCCAAAATTTCTAAGGTTATAGACGAAGCCGAAAGGGATTATGACGACAGCAAGATTTCCAAAACCGCCTATTATCCGCAAGATATTAAGGCAAGGGATATAATGGAAGAAAGCGCGGCGGCGGCGCAAGCCGTGCAAGAAGCTGCCCGCCACTCCGGTTTTTATGAGGCTTTTGAGAAAATACCCAATGAGTTGATAGACAGCTATCAAGACCAACGACAAGATTATTCGCAAACCAACTATAATCAATCCCATATTCAAAGGCAATCAGAATATATAGAACAAGAACAAGTTTCGCAACCCAAACAAGAACAAGAATATTCCCAAGACGATTTGTTTCAAGTGTATTATCCTCAAGACAACCACGAAGATTTATCTGATAAAGACAATGATTTTAAGCCAAGATATATTTCGTCGTGGGGAGGATATAATAATATAAGGTTAAAAGACCAAGACGAGCAAGACCAAAATATTGACCAAGACCAAGACAATAAAAGCGAGCAAGCAGAGCCAAAAGACGACGAGCCAAAATATTTCTTGAGCGTCAAAGACCAGCTAGATAAGCTATTTGAGAACAGCCCACCCGAAGAAAAGCTAAACAACCTAATGCCCGACACCTATTGGGTCAAAGTTGAAATCGGGCAAAATCAATATTATGTTGTTGGGCTTATTGGCGAAGGGCCTGATTATATAGGCTATGGCGTGCCGGGCGCGTATTCGGTCAATCCGCCCAAAGAGCTTCAAGGCTATTGCAAATGGCTGGCGTTAGACAAAGACAATCCCCAAGGCGAAGGATATTGGATGATGTATCAAGACGCCGACAACGGTCAAAGCATTAATCTTGACTTAATATAAAGTTTTGGCGATATTTTATATCTTAATTAAATATAAAAGCGTATAATCCAAAAACGCTAAAATTAATTTTGAATATAAAGCCCTTATTTTTTCACTGTTTATTTTTTGGAAAAATCGGCAACAATCTTTTTTATTTTTTCTTATTGGAATTAAAATAAACCTATTGTGACATAAATATCATTGATATGTAATATGTTTTATGATAAAATAACGATACAAATCCAGCAAGCTGATACCAACGGAGGGATAATTTGAAATCAAGCACAAAAGGTGTTATCTTTTTAGCTTTATTAGTGTTGAGCTTTTTGATAATCGCTGGCGTTTTTATGTTTAGCAGCCAGCCTGACCCTATTAAATATAATGAAGCTTTGGAATATATAGTAGAAGGCGATATAAAGCATGTGTATGTGGAAGGCTTTCAAGCAAAAGCCAAAAAGACGCAAACAAGCTCAAAATATGATTATGTGTTTAATATCCCGTCTAGAGCGGATTTCGCCAACGATGTAATAAGAGAATTTAACGCGAAATACGGCGACGATACTACTGAAATAACTTCGCTTTTGCAAATAGCGGAAAAATATAATTTTGCCATTGAGTTTAACGACCCCAACGCCGGCAGCATTTGGCAATATTTGCCCTATCTTTTGGGCGTAGTAATGCTAGTTTTGCTGGCGTTTTTTGTATATAGGATGCTTAATCAGGGCAACAAACAGGCGATTAGTTTTTCTAAGTCCAAAGCGCGCCTAAACCAAAACATCAAAGTTAGGTTTAGCGATGTAGCGGGCGCTGAAGAAGAAAAGACCGAATTAGCCGAGATAGTAGAGTTTTTGAAAAACCCCAAAAAATTTGAGCAAGTCGGAGCCAGAATTCCCAAAGGCGTTTTGCTGGTAGGTCCTCCCGGCACGGGCAAAACCTTATTCGCCAAGGCTGTTGCGGGCGAGGCGAATGTGCCTTTCTTCTCAATAAGCGGCTCGGACTTTGTGGAGATGTTTGTGGGCGTGGGTGCCTCTAGGGTGCGAGATTTGTTTGAGGACGCCAAAAAGAATATGCCCTGTATAGTGTTTATTGACGAGATAGACGCCGTAGGTCGTCAAAGAGGAACGGGTTTGGGCGGCGGACACGACGAAAGAGAACAAACCCTCAATCAATTATTGGTACAAATGGACGGCTTTGAAACCAACAGCGGAATAATAGTAATGGCGGCCACCAACAGAGCGGATATTTTAGACCCCGCGCTGTTGCGTCCAGGCAGATTTGACAGACAGATATATATCAATATTCCCGATGTTAGAGGAAGGGAGGAAATATTTAAGGTCCACGCGAGAAATAAGCCCATTGGCACGGATGTGGATTTTAAGATATTGGCAAGGATTACAAGCGGTTTTTCGGGCGCTGATATAGAAAACCTTCTTAACGAGGCTGCGATATTAGCGGCAAGAGCGGGTAGAAAAGTGATTAATATGCTTGATATTAACGAAGGTATTAACAAGGTAATTATGGGTCCCCAAAAGAAAAGCCGAGTAATTACCGAAGTTGACAAGCGCATTACAGCTTATCACGAAGCGGGACACGCTATCGTGGCAAAAGTTTTGCCCCATTGCGACCCTGTGCACGAAGTGTCCATAATACCGCGCGGCAGAGCGGCGGGCTATACAATGACTCGACCAGAAAACGACAACACCCATACCACCCTTAACAAGCTCAACGACGAAATCGCGATGCTTATGGGCGGAAGAGCCGCCGAAGAGCTAGTCATCAAAGATGTTTCAACGGGCGCTATAGGCGATTTGCAAGTCGCTACCGAAAGAGCGCGCAAGATGGTTACCGAATGGGGAATGAGTCAAGAACTCGGGCCCATATATCTAGGCTCTAAGCAAGAATTGTTTTTGGGCAGGGATTATCAATCAACGCATAATTACAGCGAAAAGGTTGCCGCTTTGATTGACGCCGAAATCAAAAAGATTTTGGAAAAAGGACATCAGACCGCCCTAAAAGTTTTGAGCGAGCATTGAGAAGTTATGGACAAAATGGTCAGACTTCTTATAGAAAAAGAAACCATATATTCAGAAGAAGTAGACGCTCTTATGGCGGGTAAGCCTTTGGAAGAAATAGAAAAAGAACTAGAAGAGAGATTGTATCAAAGGGCAAAACAAGCGAGCGAGGCGATATCTCGTCCCGTCCGTTCGGAAGGCTTAAACTCATAAATAATTTTTATGCGTAAGTTTATAATTTACGCATAATTTTTTTAAAAAAGGCTTTAAAAGTTTTTGAGCCTTTTTGGTTTGACTGAGGGAAAAAAATCATATATACTAAATCGCGTAGGGAAAATAGTATGGCAAAACAAAAAAGAAGAACATTATTAATCGGAAATATTATCTGGATTTCTTTGGTCGGGGTTATCGCGTTGCTTGCGATAATTACCGGTTTTATCAAAACCAATGCCGCGCCCGCGCTGGACAAGCCTTACTCAATACAGATAATAAGCCAAGGCGGATTTGGTCCGACGGCGGCGTCCACGGTTGAGTTAGTCCAAGATACTGATAATCAAAGCGACCTAGATAAGTTTTATCAAACATATTTGGACTCGTCTAATTTTTCTGCCTTAAGAGGCATAATGGAAAATCAATGGTTCAAAAAAGCTTATCTTTCCACTTATACGGACGAAGATGGCAATAAGCAGCTTAAGACTTTGGATTCAGGCGATATCCGCTCCATAAAAGCCGCGCCTTCTTCCGCGCAAAACGGGTCCAAATACTTAATAGTGTTTAGATATCTTGACAGCGACGCCAAAAAGATCGCCAAGATTGACGATGTAGAGATTGCCTATGATACGGTATATTTTTTGGTAAGGCACACCCAAAACGAGATAGCGTCATTTAAGATGTATCTTGTGGATCAAGAGGCGCTAGAAACCCAAGACTTTTATCAGACATACGAGATAACAGCCTACGCGCAATTAACCAAGATGTATGATTTGATTAAAGACATTTTGGACAAATAAGATTAACATAAAACCAACCCGCTTAAAATCCTAAGCGGGTTTTTTGATATTATTAATACAGTTGAGAAAAACGCGTATTTTTGATAAAATGAAATAGCTTTTTAATTGTGGTAAAAAATGGAAAGACAGACTATAGTTATTTTGGATTTGGGCGGACCAAACAATCAAATAATCGCAAGACGCGTAAGAGAGTGCAATGTCTATTGCGAGCTATTGCCGTTTGACGCCGACATTCAAACAATCAAAAATTTTGACCCCGCGGGCATTATAATCGCGGGCAGTGTTAATGACAGGCAAATAACTCTTGACAAGAGCATATTTGAGCTTCAAGTTCCCGTTTTGGGAATAGGTCAGGGACAATTATTAATCGTTAGGACTTTGGGTGGCAAAGCAAGCGTTCAAGACTCAAAATACCAAAAAGCTCAAATCACAGTTGACTCGACGCATTCGTTGTTTGAGGGCGCTTCCATAAACTTTGAGGGTTGGGTTAATCAATCGGCGAAAGTTGATACCTTGCCCCTTGATTTTTGTTCGTTAGCTTCTATTAAACAAAATAAAAACGCCGCGATAGCCAATGACAAGCTAAAAGTTTATGGCGTTTTATTTCATCCCGAATATAACAATACCCAAGACAGCATAAAAATTTTGAAAAACTTCCTGTTTAATATCTGTAAGGTAAGCCCGAATTGGACTATGAGCTTTTACGCGCGAAATTATATCAAAAGCCTAAGAGAAAAAATAGGAGACAAAAAAGTTTTGTGCGCGTTAAGCGGCGGCGTGGACAGCTCGGTTTGCGCGGTGCTCGTGCAAAAAGCCATAGGCGATAATTTGGTCTGTATTTTTGTGGACCATGGATTGCTTAGAAAAAACGAAGCGGACGAAGTAGAAAAGTATTTTAAAGACCAGCAAGGCATTAATTTTTTGCGCGTTAACGCGCAAGATAGATTTTTAAATAGACTAAAAGGCATCCGCGACCCCGAAAAAAAGCGCAAAATAATAGGCGAGGAGTTTATACGCGTTTTTGAGGAACAAGCCCAAAAAATCGGCGAGATTGATTATTTGGCGCAAGGCACTATATATCCCGATGTTTTGGAAAGCGCCAATGTCAAGAGCCATCACAATGTGGGCGGGCTGCCCAAAAATATTAAGTTCAAAGGAATAATTGAGCCGCTAAGAAGCTTGTTCAAAGACGAAGTCAGACAACTAGGGCTTACGCTCGGCATGCCCGAACGCCTTGTGTTTAGGCAACCTTTTCCCGGACCGGGCTTGGCGGTCAGGATTATAGGCGAAGTAACCAAACAAAAATTGGACATTTTAAGGGAAGCCGACGCGATATTTAGAGAGGAAATATCTTTAGTCGGGCTTGATAAAAATATCAATCAATATTTCGCGGTATTGACGGATATGCGTTCTGTAGGCGTCAGGGACGAAGAACGCACTTACGAAAATATCTTGGCGCTTAGGGCGGTAACGACTACCGATTTTATGAGCGCCAAATGGGCGAAAATACCGCATAGCGTTTTGGAGCGAGTAAGCTCAAGGATTGTAAACGAGATAAAAGCTATTAACCGCGTGGTATATGATATAACCGATAAGCCCCCCGCCACGATAGAATGGGAATAAAAAATGCGAAAAACAACAAATATGTATTTGGATAAAGTCAAAGAAGAATGCGGAGTTTTTGGTTTTTTTGATATGGACGGTTTTGACGCCGCCCGAATGACCTATTACGGTCTTTACGCTTTGCAGCACCGCGGGCAAGAAAGTTGCGGAATCGCCGTCAATGACAATGGGATAATAAGAGTACACAAAGGTATGGGCTTAGTAAATGAGGTGTTTGATTCCGAGAACATTCAAGAGCTAAAAGGAACTATGGCGGTAGGGCATGTCAGGTATTCTGCTTTTTCGGATTTTCAAAGAGAGGATTGTCAGCCATTGGTCAGCCGTTATATCAAGGGCAGCCTTACCATAGCTCACAACGGCAACTTAACCAACGCGTATGAGCTAAGGCACAAACTAGAACACGAGGGCGCTATCTTCCAATCTTCTTCCAATGCCGAAGTAATAATGCATTTGGCGGCGCGCGCTAGAACGAAAACGCATTCCATAGAAGAAGCGATGCTCAAAGTGCTAAAAAAACTAGAAGGCGCGTTTTCTTTGGTTATAATGAGCCCGCGCAAGCTAATAGGTATCCGCGACCCAAAAGGCTTTAGACCGCTTTGTCTGGGCAAACTCAAAAACTCTTATATACTAGCTAGCGAAACGGCGGCTTTGGATGTCATAAAAGCCGAGTTTATAAGGGATGTGGAACCGGGCGAAATGGTTATAATAAATCAAGAGGGTTTAAGGAGCATAAAATACGCTGATGAAACGACTTATTCGCATTGCGTGTTTGAATATATTTATTTTGCCCGCCCCGACAGCGTTATTGACGGCGTGAGCGTTTATGCTGCGAGAGTGCAGGCGGGCAAGCTGTTGGCAAAAGCCCATCCCGTTGAGGCGGATATAGTTGTGGGCGTTCCCGATTCGGGTCTGAACTTTGCCGTAGGGTATGCCCAAGCTAGCGGTATTCCTTACGAGGAAGGGCTTATCAAAAACCGTTACACAGGCAGGACTTTTATCAAGCCCACTCAGGACGAGCGGGCGATAAGCGTTAATATTAAGTTAAATGTTCTTAAAAATAATATAGAGGGCAAAAGGGTAATACTAATAGACGACTCTATTGTCCGCGGCACGACTTGCGCCAACCTTATCAAAATGTTAAAAGACGCGGGCGCTACCCAAATTCATATGCGAATAGCGTCGCCGCCGTTTATGTGGCCGTGCTATTTTGGCACGGACATTCCATCAAGAGACGAGCTTATCGCCGTCAACTACTCATTAGAACAAATACGCCAAAAGATAGGCGCGGACTCTTTGGGATACTTGCCGCTAGAGGACATAAAAAATATAGGGCTTAGAAAAGACCGCGGATATTGCGACGCGTGTTTTTCAGGCAAATATTCTGTCAACAAACTTCCCAACGGCAACCAAAAACCGTCCAAAACGCAGGAGGAAATATATGATAACCCTAGACGAGATAAAAAAGATTTCAAAATTATCAAGAATTGAATTTGACGACCAAGAACTAAAAGAAATTCAATCCGAATTCAGAGCGATTCTAAACACGATTGACAGACTAAACGAGCTAGACACCGAAGGCGTCGAGCCGACATATCGTCCGCCTTTAGATGTGGAAGAGTTAAGAGAAGACATAGTAAAACCGTCTTTGGATAGAGAAAAAATCTTGCAAAACGCGCCCGAGCATGAAGACGGGGCGTTTAAAGCGCCTACTATAGTGGAGTAAAAAATATGCATAAGAAAACATTAAAAGAAATAATCGGCTTGCTTGAGAAAAAAGAAGTCTCAAGCGAGGAAGCTGTCAAAAGCTGTCTTGATAACATTGAAAAAAACAAGCATCTCAACGCGCTTAATTATGTCAACGCGGACAACGCCATAAAACAAGCGCGAGAAATTGACGCCCGCCGCGCTCGCGGCGAAAGAGTAGGCGCGTTGGCGGGAGCGCCCCTTATTATAAAGGATAATATCTGCACGGAAGGCATCCCGACCACTTGCTCGTCCAAAATGCTTCAAAACTTTATACCCGTGTATAACGCGACGGTCGTAGAAAAGCTGTTAGCCGAAGACGCCATTATTTTGGGCAAGGCTAATATGGACGAGTTTGCTATGGGTTCTAGCAACCTAAGCTCATATACAGGACCCGTTCGCAACCCGTATAACAACGACTATGTTTCGGGCGGCTCAAGCGGCGGAAGCTGCGCGAGTGTTTCGGCGAATTTGGCTTATGCGGCGCTTGGCTCGGATACGGGCGGATCTATACGCCAGCCCGCTAGCTTTTGCGGAGCGGTAGGGGTCAAGCCCACTTACGGAACGGTGTCAAGGCACGGGCTTATCGCGCTGTCTAGCAGCTTTGACCAAATAGGCCCAATTACCAAAAATGTGGAAGACGCCGCTTTTATGACCCAGATAATAAGCGGATACGACGAGCGCGACAATATATCGTATCGCGGCGAGTATCCGAGTTTGGAGATAGACCATGAATTTTCTTTTAAGGACAAAAAAATAGGCGTCCCAAAAGAGTTTTTGGACCTGTTATTAGACCAAGATGTAAAAGCCATAACGCGAAAACAACTTGACCTCTTAAGCGATGAGGGCGCCCAAATTATAGAAATGTCAATGAAGACCCTAGAATACGCTATTCCTGTATATTATGTTTTGGGATGCGCGGAAGCGGCTTCTAATCTGGGCAGATTTGACGGTATCAAATACGGCTACCGCAGCCAAGATTTTGAGGATTTGATAGATTTATATTTCAAAAGCCGAACGCAAGGCTTTGGCAAAGATGTCAAGTTAAGAATATTGGTAGGCAACTTTGCGCTGTCCAAAGGCAATTTTGACGCTTATTTCAAAAAGGCGCAAAAAGTCCAGACGCTTATAAAACAAGAATTTGACCAAGCTTTTGAAAAATGCGATTTGATTATAACGCCTACTACGCCCACGCCCGCGTTTAAAATAAACCTAGACCAAGAAGACGCGCAATCCAGATATATATGCGATGTGTTCACGGCGCCGGTCAATATAGCGGGCAACGCGGCGATTAGCGTGCCCGCGGGAGCGAGTTCCAAGGGCTTGCCTATAGGTCTTCAGATAATCGCGCCTAGTTTGGGCGAAAAACTAATGTTTGACGCGGCTTACGCGTTTGAGAGGATAAGACAATGATTTATTTAGCTGTTATAGGATTGGAAGTTCATACCGAGCTTAAGACCAACACCAAGATATTTTGCTCGTGCAAAAACGAGTTTAATTTGGAACCCAATATTAATTGCTGTCCTGTATGCGTCGGCATGCCCGGCGCGTTGCCCGCGCTGAACAAAAAGGCAGTGGAATACGCTATCAAAGCCGGGCTTGCGCTTAACTGTGAGATTAATACCTTAACTCGTTGGGAGAGAAAGAATTATTTTTATCCGGACTTGCCCAAGGCTTATCAGGTGTCCCAAGCCGAAGCGCCCGTTTGTTTGGGCGGGTATATGGAGATAGAAACCCAAAACGGTCCCAAAAAAATCCGAATCAACCATATCCACTTGGAAGAAGACGCGGGCAAGCTTATCCACTCTGAATATGGCGGCAGCTTAGTTGACTATAACAGAGGCGGCGTGCCTTTGATTGAGATTGTTACCGAGCCCGATTTGTCGTCGGCGGACGAGACGCTAGTATTTTTGGAAAATCTCAGAGCGTTGCTGAAATATATAGGCGTTTCGGATTGTAGAATGGAGCAGGGCTCTTTACGTTGCGATGTCAATGTTTCTTTGCGCAAAGAGGGCGAGCCTTTGGGCATTCGCACCGAAATGAAAAATTTGGCGTCGTTTAAGGCGGTGCATAGGGCAATTACCTATGAAATAAACCGCCAAACAGAAATATTAAATTCAGGCGGCGAGATTATCCAAGAGACAAGGCGCTGGGATGACCAAAAGGGCCGCTCATACTCTATGCGCGCGAAAGAAGACGCGCAAGATTATAGATATTTTCCGGAAACGGATTTGCCGCCGGTCAAGATAAGCAGCGAATTTGTGCGACAGGTAAAAGAAACTTTGCCGCTTTTGCCCAAAGAACGCGCACAAAAGTATGTGGAAGAATATAACCTACCCCAATATGACGCGCAAATCTTGACATCCGAAATAACAATAGCCGACTTTTTTGACGAGTGCGTGGCGCTGTTTGACAATCCCAAAATGATATCCAATTGGATAATGACCGATGTTATGCGCAAAATCAAAGAACATCAGACCGAAGACATTGTCCTGCCCATTAACGCCAAAAACTTTACCAAAATGCTCAAATTACACCAAGATAATGTTATCAACCAGCCCGCCGCGAAGACGCTGTTTGAGCATATGTGGCATCAAGACAGCAAGACCGATCCCGAACAGCTTATCCAAAAACTTAATTTGGTCCAAATAAGCGACGAGGGCGAGCTTGAGAATATACTCAAAGAAATAATCCAAAACAACCCCGCCGCCGCGGACGATGTAAGAGGCGGCAACAAAAAGGCTATAGCGTTTTTTGTGGGACAGGTAATGAAAGCGACCAAGGGCAAAGCCAATCCCAAAACAGTCAACGAGCTTATCCAAAAATTATTATAATAAGGTTATAAAAAGCTCCCGAAGCTAATTTACGCTTTGGGCGCTTTTTGTTATTTAAAAAGGCTTGCGTGATTTGGTAAAAATATTATTTTGGACGCTTAAGCGTATAGCGAAAAATATAAAGGCAAGGTATAGTAACAATTATTAAAAAAGCGTTTGTGCGTAATTTAATTTTTTAGCTTTGTATGAATAAGCTTTAGCGTTTGTGTATGAATTAATTTTTTGCTAAATTTTAAAAGGGGATATAGTAATTTTATGGACAAAAAAACGGCTTATCAATACCTTAACAAAAACAAAATGCTTAATATTGATATGATAGACGGTCTAAATAGCGGCGAAGCCGAGGTCATCTATGCGGCGGACAACGGCGTTTTGCTGTATAACACCAGCGGCAGCTCGTATTTGATAAGCGCCGACAGCGAAATAGAAAGGATTTTGGCGTGCGTTGATAAAAATGCGCGTATTTTTATGGCGCATCAGGATTTTTATATTCCTTTGTTAAAGCGGCAATTTGGGCTGGATACCGAGATGCGCTGTTATGCGGCTGTTTATACCAAGCCCGTCGCGCCCGAGTTTAAGACCGATTACGAGATAAGACAGCTTACCATAGATTATCTGGATACCGTGCTTAATACATATTCTTATATCAGCAATAAGGACTATATCAAAAGACGAATTCAAGATAAATATATGTATGGGGCGTTTTTGGGCAACGAGCTATTGGGCTATATAGGAACGCACGACGAAGGCGCAATGGGTATGTTAGAGGTTATGCCAAGCCACAGGCGCAAGGGCATAGGCTACGCTTTGGAAGCTTATCTTATAAATGTTTTGTTGACAAAAGGTCGCGCGCCTTACGCGCATATCGTGGAAGACAATCAGGTATCACTAGCGCTTCAAAAAAAGCTGGGTATGTATATACTGGATGAAAAAATAAGCTGGGTGTTTAAGTAATATTTCCAATAATTAAAAGCCGATATCCAGCCCTTAGGATATTGCTTTTTTCTATATATTATTATAAAATAATTTGGCGCTGTAATTTTTCTGAAGAGACGCCAAAACGGATGAAAGAGATGTCTGACGGGCATAAGAAAATAAATTGAGTTTCTAAGGCGCGAATTATCGGCGATTTTATGGAGAGATGTCTGAGCGGTTGAAAGAGCGCGACTCGAAATCGCGTGATAGCCTAAAGCTATCCGGGGGTTCGAATCCCCCTCTCTCCGCCATATATAAAAAACCACATATATTATGGTTTTTTCTTAAATAATGCTCAATTTATAGTGTTTTTATTTTTTTAGGTACCGTTTAGGCGCAAAATCATTTATGCACATTCAAATGGTCATTAAGTTTGTCTACTATTTGCTGTTATTTGTGGGGATTTGCTGTTCTTTTTTCCACTATGTCTAAAACTATTCACTATTGAAATACAAGAATTATTTGAGTCCGTATCTTTTTTTTATGCCCGCAATGCCCGCATACTATATTATTTTGATTATTATCTTTATCCATATCCTACCCCTAAATTAGTATGCTGTATGTCATAAGATTAAGTCCCTGCTTTATAGATAGAGTTTACAAAAAAAGGAAAATTGACCTTAGCGAAAACCCTTTGACTATCTATAAAAAAACGCCGCCTATATTATAGAATCCATAGGCGGCGCATTTTTTGGTTAGCTCAACATTTATTCCTCAAAATTAATTTCATTTTCTTTTATAAAGTTTTTGTTTAGTTTCCTGTCCAGCGCGCTGTCAATTTTGCCCGAGTCTGATTTTTCGTAAGTGCAAACAAGAGTAATCCCTAATTTTTCGTATATAGGCATTTTAAATTTTTTTGTCTTTGTATATTGAATATTATTCTCGTTGTAACCCCAATGCTCAATATAAACATGCTTGCCTTGACCTAAATAATTAGGAAGAAAAAAATCAGGATGTAAAATCTCTTTTTCATCCGACCCATATGGCAATTCTTTTTCATACGCGTGCGCTATATTGTGTTCAAACAGATAATTATCAATATCCCTTTCAGACTTGCTTTTTACGACATGTCCATCCTTACAAGTGTATCTGCCCTCATAATCCCCATCTAGCAACTCAACATGAGAGCAATTCGTTATTCTAAATAGCAATTCTTTGTCTTTGAATTTGTAATAGCACGATGGGCAAAAAAGCAAACCGTCCGTGCCTCTGCCGCAAGTAATGCACCTAGATTTGTTGCTTTCGTTAATTATCACAACCCCGTTTTCTTCATCTGTCAATTTGACTTGATTCTCTTTCCTCGCGGTTAATGTATTCTTATTATTTAAAACATTCAGCAATTCTTCTTTTTTGAATTTTTTGAAACAATTTTTACAAAAAGCGTATCCATCGGTTTTTTCATTGCAGACAACGCAATTATTAAAACCCTCAGTAGGCAATTCGGTGTATTTATAATCTTTGTTCAAAATTATATTTGATTTTGAATCTATAAACAAATTATCGTCTTTTACATAAATTTCGCCCGTCTTTAACAAGTCAGCATGTTTTCCGCAAAGCCTATCCTTTCTAGCGTTGCCCATATATACTCTAGTAGGCTCGCCGCAAATAGGACACTCTAATTTTGCTTTCATCATTTTCTCTCTCCTTTTTTATTAAATTAATTTTACCAAATATAGCTTTTTAAGTCAAAATTTAAATATATAAGGGTGTAAATGAGTATGGGCGTATATATTTTTTTTAGAAATTTAAAACGGCTCTTAATAACTTTTGAGATAATGTTATAAGATGTCGTTAAAAGCATTTTATTTGACGCAGATTATTTAGAAATCTTATTTATCATTTAAAAATATATAAAATAATATAATTTTATACAA
>DUVY01000054.1 GCA_012840805.1 Clostridiales bacterium
GCCCGTAAAACCATTGATTGCTAGCCGCGAACGCGACTTCTGGGTTTTGGGATATTTGACGCATTTTGGTTGAGCTTGCCGAAGTGGTAACATAAAACGCGCCGTCTTCATAAAAGCCGTCCACCTCGCGAACATAAGGGCGGGGCTTGCCTTCCTCGCCTATCCCGATAGTCGCAAGCGAAATAATGTTGTCTTTTCCTTTGCCGCACCTTTCCTCAATAATTTTTAACACCTCTTGAAACACGCTCATTTTTCCTTCCTTGTTTTTTTAAAATAAAGGTTATGTTTTACTAAAAAATGACTTTGTAATTGTTTATAGTTATCTTTTTAACTTGCAATTAATATTTTCAAGTTTGGGCGTATAAGCTCGCAATAATTGTTAATATCAATTTCTTTAGGTTTATATCGCTGGTTATAAAAAATATCTTAGACCGCCTTATTTATAGGATAGCGCGAAAATAAGTTGATTAAAAGATTAAGCTGATTTTGCATTTATTAATTTTCCATAGCGGTAATATGAGTTCGCTATTATCAGTTTAAGCCTATAATGATAATTTTTTGCCGTTAATATCTATTAATTTAAACGCAAGCAACTTAAACAAAAAATTCAATAAGATTTTGTTTGTTGCGCTTGGGTATAAAAAAAATGCGTCTTTAGATTTTAAAAACGCATTTTTGGTGTATTTAGGGGGATTAAATGTTTTCTTGGTCTTTTTCTTGGTCTTGGTCTTCTTCTTGAGCGGGGCTTTCTATAGGGGGCTGGATTGCGGGGTTTACCACATTAAGCACGGCGTTCATATCAAAGACCATAGCGCTTTTGTTGTCGCCTACGCCTGTTTCTATGACCATATATTTTTCGGTTTCGGACTTGTCTAGTATTTCTACAACTCTTCCCACAATGCCGCCTATTGTTTTTACTTCATCGCCTATATGAATTTTTTCAATCATTTCTTTGTATTTTTTGTTGTTGCGTCTTTGGGTGAAAATAGGCAAAATCATAAACACTATAAGCAAAACGCCCACTAAAACCCAGAATACCCAATTATCTTTAAAAACGCTGCCGCCGCCCGCGGTTTCTAACAAAAACTGTATCATCAATAATTATCTCCTTTTGGTGTTAATACAATAATATAATATTGCGCGATTATTTACAAGCAAATTGACGCTTTATTGCTAATTTGACAAAACTGTGAGATGTCTAATTAACCGACTTTTTGTAGTTTTGGTAAAATTCTTTTCTAAAATCAAGCAAGCGGTCGTTGTAAATAGCGTCTTTTATCCGCTCGGTCAGCCTTATAAGATACCTTATATTATGGATGCTCAAAAGTTTTCCGCCCAATATTTCGTTGACATTGACCAAATGCCTTATATACGCCCTTGAGAAGTTTTGGCACGAGTAACAGTCGCAGCCTTCTTCTATGGGCGAAAAGTCTTCTTTGAATTGGCTGTTTCGGATAGTCAGCGCGCCTTGGGCGGTCATAGCCGTTCCGTTTCGGGCAATCCTTGTGGGCAGGACGCAGTCAAACATATCTATGCCCCTTATGACGCCTTCCAAAATATAATCGGCGCTGCCCACGCCCATTAAGTATCTTGGCAAATGCTCGGGATAATAGGGACGCAAAACATCCAGCATCTTACACATAATCTCGGACGGCTCGCCCACGCTAAGCCCGCCTATCGCAAGACCATATTCGGCGTAAGGCAAGGTTTCCAAAATGGATGCTTTGCGCAAATCCTCATACATATTGCCTTGAACTATGGGAAAAAGCGCTTGGGCGGGGTTTTGGTGCGCATTATCACAGCGCTTAAGCCAGTTAAGCGTGCGCTTATAGGCGTCTTTTGCTGTTTGGTAGTCCACGCCGTAACTCGTGCATTCGTCAAACGCCATAATTATATCGGCGCCTAGCGCGTTTTGGATCTCTATCACATATTCGGGCGTGAGTTTGTGAAGGCTGCCGTCTATATGCGAACTAAACTTGGCTCCTTTGTCGGTTATTTTACGCAGCTTAGAAAGCGAAAAAACTTGAAATCCGCCGCTGTCAGTCAAAATGGGCGCATCCCACGCCATAAACTTATGAAGCCCGCCCGCCGCTTCAATAATCTTGTGCCCCGGTCTTAGATACAAATGATAGGTGTTGGACAAAATAATTTGCGCGCCTGTTTCTTTTATGTCGCGGGGGGCAAGACTTTTGACAGTGGCGCGCGTGCCCACGGGCATAAACACGGGCGTTTGGACTACGCCATGCGGGGTGCTTAGCTCGCCTATGCGCGCTCCGCTTTGGGCGCATACTTTTATAGTTTTGAACGAAAAGTTTTGCATTATATCTTATCCTTAAATTATAAACATTGTATCAATTAATAAACATCGCCGTAAAATTAAACAATAAACATCGCGTCGCCAAAGCTGAAAAACCTGTATTTTAGATCTATCGCCTGCCGATACAAATCCAAAACCTTTTCCCTGCCCATAAAAGCCGACACCAGCATTATAAGCGTGGACTCGGGCAAATGAAAATTGGTTATTAGCCCGTCTATGACTTTGAAATTATAGCCCGGATAGATAAATATATCGGTGTCGCCGCTACCGCTTCTGATACGCCCGTCATTGTTGGCGGAACTTTCCAATACTCTTACGCTGGTAGTGCCTACGGCGATTATCCGTCTTTTTTGGGCTTTGGCAAGGTTGATAGTGTCGGCGGCGGCTTGCGATATTTCGTAATACTCGCTGTGCATACGGTGGTCTTCTATATTGGCGGTTTTGACGGGCAAAAATGTTCCCAAACCCACATTTAACAATACTTCGGCAAAGATTATTCCCTTGTCTTTTAGGCTTTGGATAAGTTCGGGCGTAAAATGCAAGCCCGCTGTGGGCGCCGCCGAACTGCCTTCTATTTTGGCGTAAACCGTGTTGTATCTTGACTTGTCTATAAGTTTTTGCCTGATATAAGGCGGAAGGGGCATTTGCCCTAGCTCGTCTAGTATCTGTTCAAAAACACCCGAAAACTCAAACCTTACTACCCAAACGCCCTCGCCTTCGGATAAGACTCGGCATTTTAGTTTTTCCGAAAAAACAATCACGGCGCCGAGTTTTAGTCTTTTGGCGGGTTTTAATAAGACTTCCCAATCCGTTAAGTTAAGCCTTTTTAACAATAAAACCTCCGCCTTAGCGCCTGTGCTTTTAAAACCCAAAAGCCTTGCCGGAATTACCTTGGTGTTATTTATGACCAAAACATCGCCGCTTTTTAAAAAGTCGCCGATATTTTTAAATATGGTATGCGTCGTATTATCTTTCGCCCTTTCATAGACCAATAGCCTGCTTGAGTCTCGGGGATAAACAGGGGTTTGGGCAATAAGCTCGGGGGGAAGTTCGTAATAAAAATCGCTTTTGTTCATTAATTTTTCCTGGGTTTAGTCGCTGATTATGTCGTCTATGCTTATCTGAATATCTTTGGGTTTTAGGTTGAGATGCTTATACGCCGCGGGCATCGCCACTCTGCCCCGAGGCGTGCGCGCCAAAAACCCTAATTGCAACAAATACGGCTCTATTATATCTTCTATGGTTACGGTCTCTTCGCCCGTGGCGGCTGATAGCGTGTCCACGCCCACAGGCCCGCCGTCAAATTTTTCTATCATTGTCAAAAGCAATTTGCGGTCGGACTCGTCTAATCCCAGCGAGTCTATGTCCATTTTGGAAAACGCCTTTTTGACAATGGATATATCTATAATATCCGAACCGCCCACTAAAGCGTGGTCTCTTATGCGCTTTAATAACCTGTTAGCGATTCTGGGCGTGCCTCTTGAGCAAGAGGCTATCTTGGTCGCCGCCTCGTCTGTGATTTTAATATTAAGAATTGACGCCGACCTTTTGATTATTATTGCCAATTCTTCGGGCGAATACATCTCCAGCCTAAAGATGACGCCGAAGCGGTCGCGCAAAGGACCTGTGATATTGCCCGCTCTGGTTGTTGCGCCTATCAAGGTAAAGCCTTGTAGTTTAAGACGCATTGAGCGCGCGGAAGGGCCTTTGCCTATCATAAAATCAAGACAATAGTCTTCCATAGCGGGATATAATATTTCTTCTATGGAACGATTGAGCCTGTGGATTTCGTCAATAAACAAGACATCCCGCTCTTGTAAGTTAGTCAAGATAGCGGCCAAATCGCTCGCCCGCTCTATCGCCGGTCCGCTGGTTATCCTAAACTGCACGCCCAACTCGTTGGCTATAATATGCGCCAATGTAGTCTTTCCCAAGCCTGGAGGGCCATATAACATAACATGGTCAAGCGGCTCTCCGCGCATTTTGGCGGCTTCTATATATATAGATAGATTTTCTTTAAGTTTTTGTTGCCCGACAAATTCTTTTAGGCTCTGAGGACGCAAAGTAACTTCGGTATCCAAATCATCAGGCGTCAACGCGCTGGTTAAAAATCTTACATCGTCTGCCATAATCTTCACGCTCTCTTTAGCGCTTGCGCCAAAATCTCTTCAGCGGGCTTGGTTTTGTCGCTGACTTTCCCAACGGCGCTTAGGGCTTCGGCTTTGGTCAATCCTAACGACATAAGCGCGAAAATAGCGTCGCTTATGTTTCGGGGCGTTTGGTCAAAGTCTTGGACTTCCCAGTCAACGCTCTCGCCCTCTACCGCTATCTTGTCTTTGAGTTCGACTATTATGCGCTCGGCTGTTTTTTTGCCGATGCCTTTTATCTTGCTAAGCGCCGAATGGTCGCCAACCGCTATTTTTAGGGCAAGCTGCTGGCTGGACATCCCCGACAAAATGGTGGAAGCGAGTTTTGGACCAATTCCGCTTACCGTAATCAAGCGCAAAAACATCTCTTTTTCGGTTTTGTCATAAAAGCCAAACAGCGTAATACTGTCTTCTCTTACGCTCATATATATAAAAAGTTGGACATCGTCTTTGTTTTGGCATTTGGCTAAAGTGTCGGCGCTGACCGTAATGTCGTAGCCTATGCCGTTATTTTCCAGCACAATTTTGTTTTCGCCTGTTTCTACTATACGTCCGCTGATAAAGCTAATCATTAAAATCTCCTAAAAAAAATTATAACATATTTTGATTGGTCAAGTCGTTGGTTTGGGCGTGTGTAAGCGCTACCGCCAAAGCGTCCGCCGCGTCATCGGGCTTAGGGATTCGCTTAAGACCCAGCATCATCCTTACCATAAACTGAATTTGGTGTTTTTCCGCCCTGCCGTTGCCCGTCATAGCCTGCTTGATTTGAAGCGGGGTGTATTCGTATAACTGTTTGCAACCCTTTGCCGAACACAAAACTATAATTCCGCGCGCTTGGGCAACATTGATTGCCGTCTTAATATTGGTGTTAAAAAACAACTCCTCAATGGCTATGGCGTCGGGGTTGTATTTTTCTATCAAGGCGGTGACCGCGTCATAGATAACGCACAGCCTTTTTGACATACAAAATTCTTTGGGCGTGGTTATTACCCCAAAGTCTAGGGGCTTGACTTCATTTTTTTGGTTTTTTTGTATCACCCCGTAGCCTAATGTCGCGAAACCGGGGTCAAATCCCATAATAATCAATTATTTTTTTGACCTTTTTTAATTTTTTTGTTGACTATTTATGCATAATAATTTATAATTATACGATAAATCAATACTCTGAATTATTTTTCGCTTGGTTATATGGCGATTAATATAAAATATTTATAGATAAATAATAAACTTATAAACATTATTAGTCAAGATAATGTTTGGACAAGGAGAGATAATATGGTTAAAGAAAAAGTGGTGCTAGCGTATTCGGGCGGTCTGGATACTTCTATAATTATTCCGTGGCTCAAAGAAAACTACGATATGGAAGTTATCGCTATGGCGGCCGATGTCGGTCAAGGCGAGGAACTCGCGCCCTTAAAAGAAAAAGCGATAAAGACCGGCGCGTCCAAAATTTATATTGAGGACCTTAAAAAAGAGTTTGTCGCAGATTTTATATACCCTACCTTAAAAGCAGGCGCCGTGTATGAGAAAAAATATCTTTTGGGAACATCGTTCGCAAGGCCCGTCATCGCCAAAAGACTGGTTGAGATCGCGCGCAAAGAAGGCGCTACCGCGATCGCGCACGGGGCGACGGGCAAGGGCAACGACCAGGTGCGGTTTGAGCTTACCGTAAAAGCGCTCGCGCCCGAGTTAAAGATTATCGCGCCTTGGCGAATATGGAATATAAAATCGCGCGAGGACGCTATTGATTACGCGAAAGCGCGTAATATTCCCGTGCCTGTTACCAAGGAAAATAATTATAGTATGGATAGAAACCTTTGGCATCTTTCGCACGAGGGGCAAGATTTGGAAGACCCCGCGAACGAGCCCAAAGATTCTTTATTAATGATTACTAAGCCCCTGTCCCAAAGCGCCGATACGCCCGAGTATTTGGAGATAGAGTTTGAAAAAGGCGTTCCTATAAAAGTAAACGGTCAAGAATATTCGCCCGCCGAGTTGGTTGCCACGCTCAACGAAATCGGAGCGCGGCACGGCGTAGGCGTGGCAGACATGGTGGAAAACCGCCTTGTAGGGATGAAGTCGCGCGGCGTTTATGAGACGCCTGGCGGGTCAATCTTATACGCGGCTCATAATAATCTAGAAGAAATCACGCTGGACAGGGCGACTACGCATTTTAAGGAAATGGTCGCGATTAAGTTTGCCGAACTTGTTTATGACGGGCTGTGGTTTACGCCTTTGAGAGAGAGTCTATCTGCTTTTGTGGACAAAACGCAAGAGACCGTAACCGGCAAAGTCAAATTAAAATTATATAAGGGCAATATTATCCCCGCGGGCGTTACCTCGCCGTATTCGCTATATGACGCCGAGATAGCGACTTTTTCCGAAGACGAGGTTTATAACCAAAAAGACGCCGAGGGGTTTATTAACTTGTTTGGGCTACCGCTAAAGACGCGCGCCCAAAAACAAAAACTTTGGGCAAAATATAAAAAGGAAAAATAAAAAAATGAAACTTTGGGGGGGCGTTTTTACGCGAAAAACCGAAAAACTTGCCGATGAGTTTAACTCTTCGCTTTGTTTTGATTGTCGGCTCTATAAACACGACATTTTGGGTAGTATCGCCCATTGCAAGATGCTAGGCTCCCAAAAAATTATATCCGAGGAAGAGAGCAAGCTTATAATTAACGGGCTTGAGCAAATTTTGAAAGATATAGAGAATTCCAAGCTAAAAATTGAGGGCGCCGAGGATATTCATAGTTTTGTGGAACAAGAGCTGATAAAGCGTATAGGCGAGACGGGCAAAAAGCTGCATACCGCGCGTTCTAGAAACGACCAAGTCGCCACGGATATTAGAA
>DUVY01000226.1 GCA_012840805.1 Clostridiales bacterium
AATTATCATCATCGTCATCAATCACATATTTATCCTTTGTTTCCTGGATTAGAAATAACAAAAGAAAACAATCCAATACTTTTTGATGCTATCAAAACAGCTGTAGAAAAGCGATTAGTAGTGGGCATGACCTCTCAGACAGGCTGGTCATATGCTCATATGGCAAATATTTATGCACGACTTGAAGATGGAGACAGAGCTTTGGAATGTTTAGAGCTATTGTGCCGTTCATGTGTTGGTCCCAATCTCTTTACCTATCATAACGATTGGAGAAGTCAGGGGCTTAGTATGTTCTGGGGACACGGGAGTCAGCCGCCATTTCAAATTGATGCAAATTTTGGATTGGTAGCGGCTGTATTAGAGATGTTAGTGTTTTCAACCCCGGGGATGATAAAATTGCTGCCTGCATTGCCCAAAAGTTGGAAAAAAGGTGAAATATATGGAGTGCTATGTAGGGGTGGCATAGAAGTTGATATCCAATGGGATATGGGAAATAACCAGATAAAAACAGCTTTTACTTCCTCATCACCACAACGGATTGTAGTAAAATTTCCTGGTACGCCCGTAAGTATTATAAGGGAATCTAAGGATATAGAAATAGCTGATTCCAATTATGGGCCTAATTACAGGGAGTTAGAGTTGCCTGCATATAGGAAGATAGAGTTAATTATAAATCTTGACGAAACCTCATTGTAAAATTTTTGGATGAGAAGGAGGATATCAATGAAGTATAGTGACAAATATCTAGCTTTTATGGGAATGGCTCCCAAACGCATTCCTCATTGGGAACATTGGTCAAATCCTGATGCTGAAACATATATAACTGGTATTGACTATTATGAGCACCCTCGTTTATGTCGTTTAAAGATGGCAGAGCTTTATCCCCAATTGGAACTGAGCATACCACCAACAGATGACCCTATACCACGACCAAATCTATCTCCCGATGGTCAATCTTCTCTTACAGATGAGCAAGGACGTCATTATGTTAGATGGGGAGATTCTGTTACTACTCATTGGGACTGGGGGAAACAATTTAAAACCGTGGAAGATGTACTATCTTTTTCTCCCCTCGAGCAAGGTGATTTTACAAATATACCGGTTGTGGAGTCTCGTGACTATTCAGATGAAGAAAAACTATACCAAATGTATAGAAAGAATTACCCAGAAGAATGGGGGGATAAGGCTCCAGAAGGTTCAACTGCTTCTGTTGGTTTTTATAACACTATGTTTATGTGGCCATTGCTAACCTTCGGATGGGAACTCTTTCTAGAGTCTTGTCTGGAACCAGAGTTTGAAAGAATAATGGATGAGTTTGCTGAGATAAATCGCCGAGTATTTCGTGTATTTGCCAGACTTCCTGTTAATTTTATTATTTGCCATGATGATATTGTTACTTCAAGAGGGCCAGTGTGTTCACCTCAATGGATGAATAAATATATCTTTCCCCGTTACGAGGAATTTTGGGGTATTGTTAAAGCTGCTGGCAAAGAAGTTATATTTATGTCTGATGGAAATGTAGATGCTGTTGTTGACGATGTCATGGCCTGCGGTGCTCGTGGGATAATTAGTGAACCATATACAAATTATAAAAATATTGCAAGAAAATATAAGGATTGTTTTTTAGCAGGTGAAGGTGATAATCGAATTCTCATGAGAAATAATCCGGATGAGATACGTAAAATGGTAGAAGACATGGTTGAAACAGCCAGGATGACAGGTGGATATATGATGTGCATAGGAAACCATATACCATGGAACGTCCCACCGGAAGCTATAAAACTATACCTGGATCTATCCAGGGAATTGGCTGTACGTGAATAATTATCTAATAAGAAAAGTATCATAAATTTGGAAAAGACACTTGATTAATTAAGAAAAGTCACATTAGTTAAGAATAGAATCTTTACGTGTTATTTTTAGGTGACTATAATGGGTGTAGAAGGATTAGTGATTTTAAGTTGAGGCGCATTATAGGGGGGATAAGTTAACATGAATGCAACATTCAATTCAAAAAGTGTGAACAAAAAGAAGAGGTCACCTTTAATGACCTTTTGTAGGCAATGGCAGTTATACATGATGGTTTTGTTACCGGTTATATATATACTCATATTTGCCTACGGCCCGATGGGAGGTGTTGTAGTAGCTTTTAAAGATTTTTCCATAAGAAGAGGAATAATGGGAAGTGATTGGGTAGGGCTAAAATATTTTAAGCAATTTTTATCTACACCTCTTTTCTACAATCTATTACGTAATACAATAATTATAAGTCTTTATGGACTAATTGCTGGTTTCGTAATGCCTATTATTCTTGCTTTATGCTTAAATGAAATAAAAAATATTCTTTTTAAGAAGACTGTTCAAATGATCACTTACTTTCCTTATTTTATATCCACAGTTGTTATGGTAGGAATTGTTTTACAGATGCTTAATCTACAAGGGGGATTCGTAAATAATTTAATAACTTTACTGGGTGGTAAACCCATTAACTTTATGGGAATACCGAAGCTGTGGCGGCACATTTATGTTTGGTCAGGTGTTTGGCAGAACACAGGATATGGTGCCATAATATATATAGCAGCATTGTCAGGAGTAGATCCCCAACTTATAGAATCGGCAGTAATAGATGGTGCATCCAGGATTCAACGTGTAAGACATATTGATTTACCAGCTATAGCTCCAACTGTAACTATAATGCTGATTCTGGGAATAGGCGGCATCATGAATGTAGGATTTGAAAAAGTATACCTGATGCAAAACAATTTAAACTTGGATGTATCTGAGATTATTTCAACATATGTATACAAGAGAGGTTTGCAGCATTATCAATATTCTTATTCCACTGCAGTTGGCTTATTTAATTCAATTGTTAATTTCATTTTACTGCTAATTGCAAACACTGTAGCTCGTCGTATTGGTGAAAGCAGCCTGTGGTAATCTTATAGAAAAGGAGGGATATAAATGGCTGTAAATGGAAAGGCTACCAGCTTTATGGATATGAAAACGCAACCTAAGAAGGTTCAATATTACACATCTTTTGGAGACAGAGTATACATGCTTATAGTATATATTATACTCTGGGCATCGTTAGTAGTTGTGGCGGTACCATTAATATTTGTTTTAGCTTCATCATTCAGTTCTGCAGAAGCGATTGCAGCAGGCAGAGTGTTTTTATGGCCTGTGGAATTTAATATAAGGGGATATAAACTGATCTTCAAAACATCAGCGATTATGATAGGATATAGGAACTCTATATTTTATACATTAGCAGGTACTGCTATAAATATAGTAATGACAATTTTAGCTGCTTATCCATTGTCTAGAAAGGATTTTCAAGCGCGTTCTTTTGTAACAGTACTTCTTTCCATAACAATGTTTTTTAATGGGGGTCTTATTCCTACGTATCTATTAATAAGAAACCTAGGTATGCTGGACACAATTTGGGCAATGTTAAT
>DUVY01000055.1 GCA_012840805.1 Clostridiales bacterium
AAAAGCGAGATAATGACAACCATAACGCAAAAAGCCGCCAAACTTAATGACGCCCAAAGGTAATTATGGCGAAACATCTCGCATATTCCTAATATTAGCGCGCCTATCGCGACGCTCAAAAAAAACAAAAGACGGAAATTTATTATTTTTTTCATCGTTTTTTTCATAAAAACACAAAAAGTTTATGCCTTAATTATGCACAAATATATGTTTAAAACAATTGTGTTTTGAAAAGGAGAAAATACTATCAAAGATTTATTAAGAACCGCCGCCACTATAACTGTTTTTTCCGTTATCACAAAAACCATTGGGTTTTTGTTTAGATGGTATCTTTCGCAAACGCTCGGCGCCGAAATAATGGGGATTTATCAAGTAGCTTTTTCGGTGTTTATTGTTTTTTTGGTTATGGTCACCAGCGGAATACCTATTACCGTCACTTCAATGACCGCCAGATCGCAATTTGATTTGACAATCAATCAAGGCTCTACCGTAAGCGCGGCTGTTTTTATTAACATTATTATCAGCCTTTTGGCTATATCAATCGTATTATTCTTTGAAAATATATGGCGCGCGACTTTTGCCAATCCTTTAAGTTATAACATCTTGATAATGCTGATGCCCGCTGTGGTCTTTTCCTCGATAGGCGATTCTTTCAAAGGCAATGTTTGGGGAAAGAAACACTATTTCGCGGTGTCTTGTATCGAATTAATAGAACAAACCGTAAGAATTTTAATCTGTATGTTGTTATTTTTATACGCCAAAAACTCGCTCGTCCGCGCCAATCTCGCCGCGCTTTCGCTATCGCTCGCTTGCGCCGCAAGCGCGGTTATTATGATCGCGTTTTATTATAAATTGGGAGGTCGCGCCCAAACGCCGCAAGGGCATGTAAAAGCGGTTTTCAAAATGTCCGCGCCTATTACTATAATGCGAGTAAGCTCGGCTTTGGTCAATTTTTTGATTGCGATAATAATTCCCAAAAGGTTGATTGTGTCGGGGCTTAGCAATTCTCAAGCTATGGAAATATACGGCTCAAGCGTGGGAATGTCTATGGGATTTTTGTTCGCGCCCATAACGCTTACGGGAGCGCTTGCAGTGGCTTTGGTGCCTAGGGTTAATGAAGAATACGAATGCAAAAAATTGACATGTCTTGGCAATACGGCAAAAAACGCTGTGGGCTTTTCGATAATTACCGCCTCGGTTTTTATCCCTTTGTTTTTTATTATGGGCGATGAGATTGGCATGTTTGTTTTTAACAATCAATTATCGGGCGTATTTTTAGCAAAGGCGTCTGTAATCATAATCTCGCTGACCGTGGAACATATCACATCTTCAATGATGAATTCTATGGGGTTACAGCTACAGGCGTTTATTAATTATTATATCGGCGTGGTTTTGTTGGTTGTATGTATTTGGTTTTTTACGCCTTGGATTGGGATTGACGCTTTGATTATTGGGTTTGGAATAGCCAATACCGTAAGCGCGCTGCTGCATATTTATCAAATCAAAAAACTAACATCTATGAAGCTTGATTTTTTGAAGACCTTGGCGCTTAATCTTGCTTTTATGATACCGTCTTGCGCTCTTACTTTTTCGTTAAAAGCGCTTTTGGGGTTTGCTCCTGTCTTGGCGCGCTTATTAATATGCGGCGCTGTCGCTGTGGGCTCTATTGTTTTTCTCAATATTTGTTTTAATTTATTGGACTTTTCGGCGTTTTTTGCTTTTAAAAGAAAAAACAAAAAGCGCTACGGCGGTAAAATCAAACGCTTTAATTAATGTCGTCTATTTTTTGTATAAGACGCTTTAAAAATATTTTTCTTGCTATAACAAAAAAAGCGGCTTTTTAAAAAAACCGCTTTATAATTTTTTTAACTTGCTTTTTGGATTTCTAATATAGGTTCGGTCTTGTTCAAGACTACGTCTTCGGTTATAATGACCTTTTTTATGCTGTCGTCTGAAGGCAACGTAAACATAATATCAAGCATACAGCTTTCCAAAATAGACCTAAGTCCCCTAGCGCCTGTGTTTAGGCTGATAGTTTTTCGGGCTATTGCAGTGATTGCCTCGGACTCAAACTCTAGCTCTACGTCGTCAAGCGAGAACAGCTTTTTGTATTGTTTTATCAAAGCGTTTTTGGGCTCGGTCAAAATCCTGACCAAAGCGTTTTCATCCAAAGCGTGCAAGGATACCACGACGGGCACTCTGCCTACAAACTCCGGAATCATACCAAACTTTATCAAGTCTTGGGGTTGGGCGTCTTTTAATACTTCGGATACTTGAACATCTTTTGGGCTTAACACATTGCCTGAAAATCCCAAACTTGCTTGAGCGCTTCTTTTGTTGATAATTTTTTCTAGCCCGACAAAAGCGCCGCCTAGTATAAACAAGATATTGGTCGTGTCTATTTGCATGCATTCTTGATGAGGATGCTTGCGCCCGCCTTGAGGGGGCACATTGGCGATTGTGCCTTCAATAATCTTAAGCAACGCTTGCTGAACGCCTTCGCCGCTTACATCCCTTGTAATGCTTACATTTTCGGACTTTCTAGCTATCTTGTCGATTTCATCTATATAGACGATACCGCGCTCGGCCTTTTTGATATCATAATCGGCGTTGATTATTAGCTTAAGCAAGATATTCTCAACATCTTCGCCCACATAGCCTGCTTCGGTCAATGTGGTGGCGTCGGCGACCGCGAAAGGAACATCCAAAATATTAGCCAATGTTTTGGCAAGCAAGGTCTTGCCGCAGCCCGTAGGTCCCAAAAGCAAAATATTGCTCTTTTCAAGCTCTACCGAGTCCTTGGGCTTGGAATTAAACGAATTGGTGATATTGTAATTAATCCTTTTGTAGTGGTTATATACGGCGACGGACAAGACTTTTTTCGCGTCTTCTTGTCCTATTATATAATTGTCCAACTCATTCTTGATTTGCTCGGGCTTGGGCAAATCCTTTATGATAGGCTGAGGCTTGCTGTCTTTTTTTATAATGCTAAGGCATTCGTTAATGCAGCTTTCGCAGATATACACTCCGCTGGGTCCTACGATCAAACGGGAAACTTCGCCTTGGTGTTTGCCGCAAAACGAACATCTAAAATCTTTTTCTGTCAAAGTCAACTCCTTTTCACAAAGATCTTATCAATAAGTCCGTATTTTAACGCCTCTTCGGCTGACATGTAATAATCCCTGTCAATATCTTTTTCTATTTTCGCGGGAGGCTGTCCTGTGATTTCGGACATAATTTTGATCATTTTTTGTTTGATTTTTAAGATATGTTCGGCGTGAATGGCTATGTCGCTTGCCTGTCCGCGCGTTCCGCCCAAAGGTTGATGGATCATAATCTCGCTGTTGGGCAAAGCGAATCTTTTGCCTTTGGCGCCCGCCGCCAATAAAAACGCGCCCATAGAAGCCGCCATACCTACGCAAATAGTGCTTACATCGGGCTTAATGTAATTCATAGTGTCAAAGATTGCCATGCCCGCTGATATGCTGCCGCCCGGGCTGTTGATATAAAGGCAGATATCTTTGTCAATATTTTTGCCTTCTAGGTAGATTAATTGCGCGATTACTAAATTGGCTGTAACGTCGTTAACTTCGCCGTTTAGAAAGACTATGCGGTCTTCTAAGAGTCGGGAATATATATCAAAAGATCTTTCGCCTCTTTCGGTCTGCTCAATGACCATAGGCACTAAATGACTATTCAAAATCTTATCTTTATACATAATTAACTACCTCTTTTATTTTATAACTGATTTTGCTCATTTATTCTTAAAAACTTGTTATTTGCAATGGTCGCATTCTTGCTTTTTTTGTTTGGGCTCTATTTCAATAAACTCGTTATTCTCTTTTAGGAATGATTGAAGTTTTTTCATAGTTATGTCGTTATATGAATAATTATATTGCTGCTCGCTCATTGTTTCCATATACTCGTCAACAGTCTTTTTGGCTTTTTCGGCGTATTCGGAAAATTTGGCTTTTAGCTCTTCTTGGGTAGCGCCTAGATTTTCTTTTTTGATAATCTCTTCAATTGTCATGCGCATTTTGACGGTTTTTTGCGCGTCGGCTTTTTTGCTTTCTCTAAATTGCGCTTCGTCGGTGTTTAGATATTTAAAATATTGCTCCAAAGACAAGCCCTGATAAGACAACCTAAACTTTAAGTCCTCAATAATGCGGTCAAGTTCGTCATTGACCAAAACTCCGGGAATATCCACTTGGGTTGAGTCCGCGATCTTTTCAATAAGCTTGTTTTCTTTTTCTAGCTCCGCGGTTCTTTGACGCGCTTGTAAAATTCTATCCCTAATGGACGCTTTGTATTCGTCTAATGCATCAAATTGGCTGGTGTCTTTCGCGAACTTATCGTCGGCTTCGGGCAACTCTTTGACAAATATCTCGTTGAGCTTGACCTCAAATACGGCGGGTTTGCCTTTTAGGTGCTCAGCGCCGTAATCGTCGGGGAATTTAACATTTATGTTCTTGGTTTCGCCGATCTTCATTCCAATGATTTGTTCTTCAAAGCCTTCTATAAATGTTTGGCTACCTATCGTAAGCTCATAATTTTGTGCGGTTCCGCCGTCAAATTTTTCGCCGTCAATCGAGCCCGAAAAATCAATTACCACAATATCGCCGTCTTTGACTTCGCGGTCTGTAACGGAGACTTTTCTAGCCGCCTTTTCCCTTAGATGATACAATTCGTGGTCAACATCGTCGTCTGTAACGACCGCTTTTTCGGCTTCAATCTTTAGACCCGTATATTGACCTAGCTTGACGGGCGGCCTTACCAATACCGTAGCGGTTACGGTCATGCTGCCGTCTTCTCCCATATCGTCTATGCTGACATTGGGACGGTCGATTGGCTCTATGTCGCGCTCTTTTATTAAAATTTCGCTATATGACTTGGAAAAGACTTCGTTAAAAGATTCTTCAAAAAATAAGGACGGACCGTATGCTGCCTCTAAAGCCTTTCGGGGCGCTTTGCCCTTTCTAAAACCGGGTAAACTGTATTTGTGCTTATTCTTTTGATAAACCTGCTCAACAGCTTCCTCCCATTCTTGTTTGTCAATCGTTATTGATAGCTTAACTTCCTTTTCGGACCTGTCCACTGTGTATTGCATTTAAAATTAAATCTCCTGTTTTTTTGTTTTTTTGATATTGTCAAGATATTATACCCAAACAGGTAATCTTTGTCAATTGCAACTATGCCTTGCAAATGAACATTTGTCACACAAAAAATCAATGATTTACTGTTAGGATTTTTGTTTTTGGTGTATTATTATATTAATTATTGGATTATTGCTTAAATTGTTATTTAATTTTTTGAGGTAAAAATGCCCTTTGATTCTTTTACTTTGACAGCGGTCAAAAACGAACTAAAAAAAACATTGATTGACGCTAGATTGGAAAAAATCTATATGCCCTCGTCCAGTCTCTTGCTTTTTAATTTTCATACAAAAACAGGAAGACAAAAGCTGCTTATCGCTTTGGATAATTACGCGCGCCTGCACCTGACCGACCAAAGCTTTGAAAATCCTCTTAACGCGCCCGCGTTTTGTATGCATCTTAGAAAATATCTGGGCGGGGCAAGATTAAAGAGCATAACCCAGCCGCCTTATGAGCGTATCTTGGAATTTAATTTTAGCGTTTTGAATGAGTTAAGGGATACTGTCAACTTCAAAGTCATAGCCGAGATTATGGGCAAATACAGCAATGTCATAGCCGTCAATGACAAAGGAATAATTACGGATTGCGTAAAACATATACATCCCGACTTAAAAACGGACAATCTTGAGCATAAGCGTATTTTGTTGCCCAATGTCGTTTATGCCTATCCGCAAACGCCCGACAAAATCACTATTGATGACCGCGAGCGATTTTTGGACCGCCTTGACCAATTTGACGGCGGCGCTTTGGATAATTATATTATGGGCTTTTTGAAAGGAATAGCGCCGTCAACGGCGTATTGGTTGGTAAAAGATATTAATGTCTTCGACAATGAGTTTGACCAAAAAACCAAAGAGATAGTGTATAACCAATTTTTTGAATACGCGCAAAAAATAAAAAACAACCAAATTTCGCCTGTGGTGACATACAAAGACGGCGCGCCTGACGATTATTATCTTATGCCTATGGATTTGGGGCTGAAGATGAAATCTTTTGATAGTATCAATAGGGCGATTGATTATTGTATGAGCCACAAAACCAATATAAGCGCCTTTAAAGTCAAATATAATGAATTTTTCCAAACATTAAAAAGCCTAAAAACCAAAGCCGAAAAGAAGCGTTTTATCGCCGAAAACAAGTTAAGGGAATCCGCCAAAGCCGACCAATACAAGCTATACGGCGAGTTGATTTTGAGCAATCTTCATCTTCTCAAAAATAAAACCGACAAGGCTCAGCTTTTTAATTATTACGATAACGCTTATGTTACAGTCCCTTTGGATATCCAGCTTAACGCGCAAGCCAACGCGCAAAAATATTTTAAAAGATATAATAAAGAAAAGCGAAGCGCCGAAATCGCGCGTATCCAAATTGAAGAGCAAAACGAGTTTTGCGACTATTTGGACACTATTTTGGAAAGCTTAAGGCAATGTCAAGATTTGGCCGATTTAAAAGAAATAGGGCTTGAATTAAGACAAAGTTCTTTGATAAAAGATACCGCCAAAAAACCTAAAGCGGTTTTGAGTAAATATAGAGAATATAATATAGACGGGTTTTTGGTAAGAGTGGGAAAAAACAACTTGCAAAACGACCGCCTTGCGCGTCAGTCAAAGCCCGAGGATGTTTGGCTTCACGCTAAAGATATTCATAGCTCGCACACGGTTATAGTAAGCGATAAACAAGATATTCCCGACAAGGTGTTAATTTGCGCGGCTGAAATTACGGCTTATTACTCAAAAGCGCATATGTCGCAAAATGTCCCCGTGGATTATACCTTAATAAAATATGTAAAAAAACCGCCCAAATCGCCTTTGGGCAAAGTGACATACAGCCATCAAAAAACCTTGTTTGT
>DUVY01000006.1 GCA_012840805.1 Clostridiales bacterium
GCGGACATTACCGTCTTAACTTTGCCTTCTTTGACAGCCATTTCAAAAGGCTGCAAATATATTTCTCTTAAAGTTCGTTCATCCACAACAGAATCTACTACCATTCGGCGATGTTCTTGGTTGTTAGCCGCGAAATGCTTAACGCAAGCCGAAACGCCGTTGGATTGTATGCCCCTTACATAAACCGCCGCCATTTTGCCCGCTAAGTATGGGTCTTCGCTAAAATACTCAAAATTACGCCCGCACAAAGGATTGCGCTTGATGTTAATGCCCGGTCCTAACAAAACATTAACTCGCTGCCATACGGCTTCTTTGCCCAAATGCTGAGCCATTTGTTCGCAAAACTCAACATTCCAGCTGTTTGCCATTGTCGCTGAAGTGGGAAAACATGTGGCTTTTAGGCTGGGGTTAAGCCCCAAATGGTCTGCTGCCGCAGCTTGTCTTCGTATCCCGTGCGGTCCGTCCGCCAAAAATATACTTTTAATGCCGTATTTTTCAATATCTTGCGTCTGCCAAAAATCCTTGCCTGACATCAGCGACGCTTTTTCTTCTAATGTCATTTTGCTTATAATTTCCGCATTTTTCATAATATCACCAACATTCTTAAAGTCAATTTTATGCCTATCTTAAGATACCACATAACTAATGTTTTAAAACAATTATTGCATAAACTGTTATTACTCTTGCATAATTTGTATATTTATATAAAAAACTTCCTTTTTATAATTTCAAGGAAGTTTTTTATCTTTTGTAAATTATTTTTTGGAGATTTTGTATGAAAGTTAATTAGAAAATCAATCAAAAAAATATAATAATTAATCTAATGCAAATTGGAAAGGCGCGATAAAGAAAGCAATTTTTTATATTTTTAATTCTTTTTGGGCATATTCCAACGCAATTTTTATGACATTATGCATATCTAGGTATTTATACAGTCCCAAACGTCCGCCAAAAATGACTTTGTCTTGGCTTTGGGCAAGCTGATTATATTTTTCATATAACGCGTTATTTTTTTCATCGTTGACAGGATAATAAGCTTCTTGACCTTTGGACCACGCGGCAGGGTATTCGCGCGTAATTACTGTTTTGGGCTGCATTCCAAACTCAAAATGCTTATGCTCTATTATACGCGTATATGGAATTTCTCTTTCGGTGTAATTAACAACGGCGTTGCCTTGATAATTATCACTATCCAAAATCTCGGTCTCAAACCTAAGCGAACGATATTCCAATTCTCCATAACAATAATCAAAAAACCTGTCAATGCTGCCTGTATAAAGTATTTTATCCGCTATGTTGTCGTAGTATGGTTTTTGATCGAAATAATCGCGATTGAGCATAACTTCGGAGCCTTCAAGCATTTTTTTGATTACAATGGTATATCCGCCTATGGGAATGCCTTGATAGCGGTCTGAAAAATAGTTATTGTCAAAAGTAAACCTTACGGGCAGGCGTTTAATAATAAAAGGCGGCAAATCTCGCGCGTCTTTTCCCCATTGTTTTTCGGTATAGCCTTTGATTAGCTTGCGATATATATCCGTTCCGACCAAAGATATGGCTTGCTCTTCTAGATTTTTGGGCTGCGTTATTTTGGCTTCTTGAACTTGACGCGCTATGATTTCTTTTGCCTCTTGCGGAGTCTTGACGCCCCACATAGCGTAAAATGTGTTCATATTAAACGGAAGGTTATATAACTCGTCTTGGTATCGGGCTACCGGGCTGTTAGTAAAGCGGTTGAATTCGACAAAGGAATTAACATATTCCCAAACATCCTTATCATTAGTATGGAATATATGCGCCCCGTAAACATGAACATTAATGCCCTCGATTTCTTTGGTAAAGACATTGCCGCCTATATGGTCTCGCTTGTCGATTACTAAACATCTCTTGCCTTGTTTGGTCGCTTCATGAGCAAACACCGCGCCAAAAAGTCCCGCGCCAAC